>NZ_JALKBF010000001.1:2832500-3100898 GCF_023016085.1 Aliiroseovarius sp. F47248L
TGCTAGCCCTTCATGCTGTCCCAGAAACTCTTCACTTTGGTAAAGAAAGACGAGCTTTCCGGGTTGTTCTCTTCCGACAGTTTTTCGAAATCGCGCAACAGCTCTTTTTGCTTCGTGGTCAGGTTCACCGGTGTTTCCACCGCAAGCTCGATATACATATCGCCACGCGGTCCGCCTCGTAGGCCCGGCATACCTTTCGACCGCAGACGCATCTGCCGCCCCGACTGACTACCCGCCGGGATTTTCACACGCGACCGGCCGCCGTCGATGGTCGGCACTTCGATGTCACCGCCCAGCGCCGCAGAGGCCATTGAAACAGGCACACGGCAGTGAAGGTGCGGGCCTTCGCGGTCGAAAATTGGATGCTCGGCCACCTCGATGAAGATATACAAATCACCCGTCGGTCCACCGCGCAGTCCGGCCTCGCCTTCGCCAGACAGGCGGATGCGCGTGCCGGTTTCAACACCTGCCGGAATGTTCACGGACAGCGAGCGTTCTTTATGCTTTCGACCCGCGCCACCGCAGCTTTTGCAGGGATTCTGGATCTTCTGGCCAGTGCCCTGACAGTTCGGACAGGTGCGCTCAACGGTAAAGAAGCCTTGCTGTGCACGCACCTTGCCCATGCCAGAGCAGGTCGGACATACAGTCGGTTCAGCCCCGGCCTCGGCACCGGTGCCACTGCATTCGTCACAAGAAACCGAGGTCGGCACATTGATCGTTTTCTGAAGACCAGCAAACGCCTCTTCCAGAGTTACACGCAGATTATAGCGCAGGTCAGACCCACGCTGCGCACGTGCACCGCCGCCGCGTCCACCACCCATGAAATCGCCGAACAAGTCGTCGAACACATCGGAAAACGCGCTGGCGAAATCGCCGTTGCCGCCGGGATGTCCGCCACCGGGACGACCGCCCATACCACCGTCGAAGGCGGCATGACCAAACCGGTCATAGGCGGCTTTCTTATCGGCGTCCTTCAGAACGTCGTAAGCCTCGTTCGCTTCTTTGAACTGGGCTTCGGCGTCGGGGTTGTCCGAATTGCGATCGGGGTGAAGCTCTTTCGCCTTCTTGCGATAAGCCTTCTTCAGATCTTCCGCAGACGCGCCCTTCGACACTCCGAGAACTTCATAATAATCACGCTTTGACATGGAAGTCTCCCTTTGGGAGGGGGCAGGGCCGCAAGGGCAGCCCCGCCCGTTACCTATTCAGACTTAACGCTTGTTTTCGTCGTCAAGGTCTTCGAAGTCGGCGTCGACAATGTCGTCATCCACCGCCGAAGGGCCATCGGCGTCTTCGGATTCTTCGCCAGCCGCTTCTTCCTGCTGCGACTTGTAGATCGCTTCACCCAGCTTCATGGCCGCTTCGGTGACGTTCTGGATGCCCGACTTGATCTTGTCGGCATTGTCTTCTTCCATCACGTCCTTCAGGGCGGCAATGGCCAGCTCGATCGCTTCGATCGTGGTCGGGTCGACCTTGTCGTTATGCTCTTCCATCGCCTTTTCGGTCGAATGGATCAGGCTTTCGGCCTGGTTCTTGGCTTCGACAAGCTCTTTGCGCTCTTTATCAGCCTCGGCATTGGCTTCGGCGTCTTTCACCATGTTCTCGATGTCCTCATCCGAGAGGCCACCCGAGGCTTGAATGGTGATTTTCTGCTCTTTGCCGGTGCCCTTGTCCTTGGCGCCCACTTCAACGATGCCGTTGGCGTCGATGTCGAAGGTCACCTCGATCTGCGGCATACCGCGCGGTGCGGGCGGGATGTCTTCCAGGTTGAATTGGCCCAAGATCTTGTTGTCAGCAGCCATTTCACGCTCACCCTGGAACACGCGCAAGGTCACGGCGTTCTGGTTGTCTTCCGCGGTTGAGAAGATCTGCGACTTCTTGGTCGGGATCGTCGTGTTGCGGTCGATCAGGCGGGTAAACACACCACCCAGCGTTTCGATGCCCAGCGACAGAGGCGTTACGTCCAGAAGAACAACGTCTTTCACGTCACCTTGCAGAACACCTGCTTGAATGGCGGCACCCATGGCCACAACTTCGTCAGGGTTCACACCCTTGTGGGGTTCCTTGCCGAAGAATTTGGACACTTCTTCGATGACTTTCGGCATACGGGTCATACCACCGACCAGAACCACCTCGTCGATGTCGTCTTTCGACAGGCCAGCGTCTTTCAACGCAGCTTGGCAAGGCTTCATCGAGCGTTTGATAAGATCCGATACAAGGCTTTCCAACTTGGCGCGGGTCAGCTTCATAACCATGTGCAACGGCGCACCATCCGACCCCATAGAGATGAAGGGTTGGTTGATTTCCGTCTGCGACGAGCTGGACAGCTCGATCTTGGCTTTCTCGGCGGCTTCTTTCAGGCGTTGCAGGGCCATCTTGTCTTTCGACAGATCAACCTGATTTTCCTTTTTGAACTCATCGACCAGATACTGGACGATGCGCATGTCGAAGTCTTCACCACCAAGGAATGTGTCGCCGTTGGTCGATTTCACTTCGAACAGGCCGTCGTCAATTTCCAGAATGGTCACGTCGAATGTACCGCCGCCAAGGTCGTAGACCGCGATGGTGTGTGTTTCAGACTTGTCCAGACCGTATGCCAGTGCGGCAGCCGTTGGCTCGTTGATGATGCGCAGCACTTCAAGGCCAGCAATCTTGCCGGCGTCCTTTGTGGCCTGACGCTGAGCGTCGTTGAAATAGGCAGGAACGGTGATGACGGCCTGCGTCACTTCTTCACCCAGATAGCTTTCCGCCGTCTCTTTCATCTTACCCAGAATAAAGGCCGAGATCTGCGAGGGCGAATATTTTTGCCCGGCAGCTTCAACCCATGCGTCACCGTTGCCGCCATCGACAATGGCGTAGGGGACCAGCTTTTTATCTTTCTCGACAGCCGGGTCCTGCATGTTACGGCCAATCAGGCGCTTCACAGCAAAAACCGTGTTGTCGGGGTTGGTCACAGCTTGACGTTTTGCCGACTGACCAACAAGGCGTTCGTCGTCCTTAAAGGCGACGATCGAAGGCGTTGTGCGTGCGCCCTCTGCGTTTTCGATGACCCGCGGTTGCGAGCCGTCCATGATGGCAACACAAGAGTTGGTGGTGCCGAGGTCGATACCGATGACTTTAGCCATGCTCAAAATCCTCTCTTAGGCGATGTTGTGGGAGCCGACCTTGCAAAGCATCGGCCCCTGATCCCAGATTTCTGACCGAATGGGCGTGCCCCAATCCGGCGTCTCGGGGTATATAAGTAGGGGGAATGGGGCCTGCAAGCGTTCAAGGGGGTGAGAATGCGTAAAAAAACGAGTCATTTTCGGGGTTTTGACCATGATTGCGCATGACATACCTCCAATGGATCTGGCTGGGGCTAGGCTTTATAAGGAGAAGCTGGATCGCGCGGCACAAGAGGCGCTGGTCGTCGCGCTTCGAGATGTTGTGTCTGTTGCACCGTTTTTCCATCCTGAAACGCGGTGGGGCAAGAAGATGTCAGTGCGAATGACATCCGCGGGACGGCTGGGTTGGGTGTCGGATCGGCGGGGCTATCGTTATGAGCCGCATCATCCGACTGGAGCAGAATGGCCAGCTATTCCCGACGCTGTGTTGGATGTTTGGCGCGATGTTGCTGGGACAGAGCGGCTCCCCGACTGTTGTTTGATCAACTATTATGGCGATGGCGCGCGGATGGGGTTGCACCAAGACCGGGACGAGGGTGATTTCTCGTTTCCAGTCGTGTCCATCAGTCTTGGTGACGATGCGTTGTTTCGGGTTGGTGGGATCGAGCGGCAAGGGCCGACCCAGTCCGCGTGGCTTGGGTCTGGTGACGTGCTGGTGCTGGATGGTCCGTCGCGGCTTGCCTATCATGGGATTGACCGTCTGCGCTTTGGGTCTTCCGACCTCTTGCGTGATCATGGGCGGATCAACCTGACGCTTCGGGTCGTGGATGTCCCGCCGGCCAGAGAGACGGGTGCTTAGCGCCGGGCATCCCAGCTTGCTGACACGTATTTCCGGCTATAGCTGTCGCCCATTAGGCCAAGAAAGGCCAGCACGATGGATACGATCAGTGGATACTGCCAGTTGGAGTAATGCGGGAAATAGTTGATGAAGGTATATCCGCGCGCCTGATCAATAATGTGAAACAGTGGGTTCCACGAAAACATGGCCAGCATGAAGAAGGGAAGAGTATTTGCGACAAACATCTTGCCTGACGCAAACATGTTCACCCGCATATACAAGGTTGTGGCTACCCGCGTGAACTGGGGAAACCAAGGTTTCAGTGCCATGAATACAATGCCGACTGCGACACCATTAAACCAACCCAACAACAGCATCATGGATGCACCACTAGGGTCGTGAACTTTCACCGGGTTAAACGCCAGGCTGTATACCGTCAGCACGACGACGATGGACAGGATTTGCAGGTAAAGTGATGACAGGGCGGCTGCGGTGATAGATACGAGTGTATTCATCGGCCCATGTAGCATCATGGTCGATGTAGGTCCGGCCGAGGTTGCTACTGCCTTCATGGTCTTAATGTTCGTCATGAATATGAAAACGCCCGACATAATGTAGAGCAGAAAGTCCCCCCGAATGGCAGCCGTTCGCAGGCCAAGCACGCTCATCAACACAAAAAAGACGGCAACCATCAGAAGTGATTGTAGGATATTGATCAGCAGGCCAATAACGGCGTTGGGATGCGACTTTCGAAGATCATAGACCGTCGCGTGATAAATCACAGACACCATCGAAGCAGCAGCCTGAAACCGGGTTCTGTTCACTTTCACTTCAAACATGGCGCTGCCTTTTTGCCTGCCGTGGGGGGATTCTCGCAGGGAAATCTTGCTGTTCCTTTACCCAAACATCATAAGTGGGCGAAATTATGTAATCAACTGGACCGCGTGACGTGGCGGGTTAGGAGTATCGCCTTGGATTTTGACCGTTTGGAAAGCGTCATGCGCAAACTGGCGCTTGAAGCTGGTGATGTGATTATGGAGATCTATGGCTCAGATGATTTCGACGTCCGGTCGAAATCCGACGACAGCCCGGTGACGGCTGCCGACGAAGCAGCTGACGCGGTGATCTCGGCCGGGCTGCGTGACGCTTTTCCTGACGTGCTGTTGGTGACAGAAGAACAGGCTGACAGTCATGGCCAACAAGCCAGCGAGTTTCTGATCGTCGATCCATTGGACGGCACAAAAGAGTTCATCCACCGGCGCGGCGATTTCACCGTGAATATTGCCTATGTCGTGGATGGCACTCCCATTCGGGGTGTCGTTTATGCCCCTGCGAAGGGTCGCATTTTCTTCACCCGCTCAGATGGCAAAAGCGTCGAAGAGCAAGGCCCGTTCGACAAGGGTGTGGTTGGAGACCTGTCACTCATTTCCGTCTCAAACCCTGACAATCAAGCATTGATGATCGTGGCGTCCAAGTCGCACCGCGATCAGGCCACGGATGATTACATTGGCAAATACGCCGTGAATGACATGCGGTCGGCGGGAAGTTCGCTGAAGTTCTGTCTGGTCGCAACCGGCGAGGCGGATCTTTATCCCCGGGTGGGTCGCACGATGGAATGGGACACGGCTGCCGGTCATGCCGTGCTGAAAGGCGCAGGAGGGGATGTTGTGCGCTTCGACGACCACACACCGCTAACCTATGGTAAACAAGACTATGCCAACCCGTTTTTCATCGCCTACGCGCCCGGAGTAAACCTGAAGAAAGCCTGATGAATGAGTGTTCTGATCGTCATACCGGCACGCTTCGCATCGGTCCGCTTTCCCGGAAAGGCGCTGGTGCCCCTGCGCGGGGCAACTGGGCAAAAAAAGTCACTGATCCAGCGCAGTTGGGATGCCGCCCAAGCTGTGAGCGACGTCGACCGCGTCGTCGTGGCAACAGATGACAGCCGTATTCGGGCTGAGGCGGAAGGCTTTGGGGCCGAAGTTGTGATGACATCTTCGGCTTGTCGTAACGGGACTGAACGCTGCGCCGAGGCGCTGGACGCGCTGGGCGGTGGGTATGACATCGTTGTGAACCTGCAAGGCGATGCACCGCTGACGCCCCCTTGGTTTGTCGAAGCCTTGATCGACGCCCTGACCGCCCATCCAATTGCTGAAATGGCCACTCCGGTTCTGCGATGTGATGGTCGTGCGCTTAGCGGGTTTCTGGATGACCGTCGTGCAGGGCGGGTCGGGGGAACCACTGCGGCCTTCGGGGCCGAGGGTAAGGCGCTGTATTTCTCGAAAGAGGTCATCCCCTATACCGTAGATGACAAATGGGACGATCAGGCCGCGACACCGGTGTTTCATCATGTGGGCGTCTATGCTTACCGTCCTGCGGCATTGGCAGCCTATGCGCGCTGGACTCCCGGACCGTTGGAGCAATTGGAAGGATTGGAACAGCTTCGCTTTCTTGAACGGGACCATCCTGTTCAATGCGTCGAAGTCGACGCACGCGGTCGGCAGTTCTGGGAAGTGAACAACCCTGAAGATGTTGAAAGAATCGAAAGTATCCTGAATGACCTTGGCATGGCGTAGGATGCAAAATTTTGCTTCTGACTTCACTTATATAACGGGCGACCCACCGCGCCTATTCGCGGAATAATGGAATTGCCTTGAGAAAAGTCGTCGATTGACCCAGTATCGTGAACAATTGCCATGAAGTTGTCAGATTTTCCGCCCATTAGTGCACGGTATATTGTTTAAGCCTTCACAGGTAATGTAATTGTTGGCCTTCCAAATTTTTATTCAGGCGGATCGGCCACAACAGAGGTGTTTGTATGACGCACAAGAAAGTCACCAAGGCCATTTTTCCGGTTGCCGGGTTGGGAACGCGATTTCTGCCCGCTACGAAATCAATTCCAAAAGAGATTATGACGCTGGTTGACCGTCCGCTGATCCAATACGCGATCGATGAAGCACGGGCAGCTGGGATCAAGGAATTCATTTTCGTCACCTCGCGCGGCAAAGGCGCGCTAGAGGATTATTTCGATAACTCCCCGGTTCTGGAACAAGAGCTGCGCAGGAAGGGCAAGGATGCCCTGCTTGAGATTCTCAAGGACACCAACATGGAAAGCGGCGCGATCGCTTACATGCGTCAGCACAAGGCGCTGGGCTTGGGGCATGCGGTCTGGTGTGCACGTCGCCTGATCGCCAACGAGCCGTTCGCGGTTATCTTGCCCGATGACGTGATCGCTGCTGAAAAACCCTGCCTGCAACAGATGGTCGAAGCCTATAACGAAACCGGCGGCTGTATGGTGGCAGCTATGGAAGTGCCAGCCGAGAAAGCCAGCGCATATGGCGTTCTTGATGTGAAACAGGATATGGGGGCCATGGTCTCGGTTAAGGGGATGGTCGAAAAGCCGTCTGTCGAGGAAGCACCTTCAAACTTGGCGGTAATTGGGCGCTATATCCTGACCCCTGACGTGCTGCGTAGCCTGAACAAGATGAAAAGCGGTGCTGGCGGTGAAATTCAACTGACAGACGCCATCGCCTCGGAAATCGAGCAAGGGCGCGACGTGTTTGGATACCGGTTCCGCGGCCAGCGGTTTGATTGCGGCTCCAAGGCAGGATTCTTGCAGGCAACTGTTGCCTTTGGCATGGCCCGCGAAGAGCTTCGGGAAGAGTTTTCCTGCTATCTTCATGACATCGTGGCGCAACAAAAGGCGGCCGAGTAACCCTCGGTGCGCGATGCCGGATCGGATCTGTGGTCGGCCTATCGTATGCGGTGGAAACGTCGGCGATTGATCTGGCGATCCATTCGGTCGCGCCAAGATCTTGTGACGGTGGTCGACCGCACGGACCGAATTGATCCCGGTGATGTTCTGGCGTTCACAACAGCACGCAATGAAATCACCCGACTGCCGCACTTTCTGGCGCATTACCGCGCGCTGGGTGTAAGTCATTTCCTGTTCGTCCTGAACAACAGCGATGATCCGTCAGAAGCCTTTTTGGCAGATCAGCCTGACGTTTCCTTGTGGCGCACTAGTGCCAGCTACAAGGCGTCGCGCTTCGGGGTCGACTGGACCACATGGCTTCAGTTTCGCCATGGCCATCGCCGCTGGTGCTTGACTGTGGATGTGGACGAGCTGCTGATCTATCCCCATTGCGACACCCGATCCCTGACAGACCTGACTGCGCATCTGGCGCAATCCGGCGCGACGGCGATGGGGGCTTTGATGCTGGACATGTTTCCAAAGGGACCGCTAGACCAGCCGACATATACACCGGGTCAGAATCCGATTAGGACCTTGCCGTATTTTGATGCGGGCCGCTATCGAGCGCAGCGGCAATCTCCGGCACAGAATTTGTGGTTGCAGGGCGGGCCACGTGACCGCGTTTTCTTCGCAGACCAGCCCGCCCGCGCGCCCACGCTGAACAAGCTGCCGCTCGTGCGCTGGAATCGGCGTTTCGCCTATATGAACTCGACCCATTCAATGCTTCCACCACGTTTGAACCTCGAATGGGATGGGCCAGCGCACCTGTCGGGTGACAACCGTCTTTCCGGTGCGTTGTTACACACGAAATTCCTGCCGGACGTCGCAACCCGATCGCGGGAAGAGAAGGCGCGGCAGGAACATTTTGGCCAGCCTGAAGACTTTAACGCCTATTACGACTGGCTCTCATCCGCGCCCGACCTGTGGCACGACGGGGCGGTGGCATATCAGGACTGGCGTCAGTTGCTGGAAATGGGGCTTATTTCTGATGGCGGCTGGGCATAAACCAGTGTTAGCGTGACACCGGTCAGAAACGAGGAATACGTTGAGCGTTTGGACATCATACCGACTGCGGCTAAAACGCAAGCAATGCCAAATCCGGGCATTTCGCAAGCGGCGTGAGCTGACCGAGATTGCCAATCGGGCCGGGGCCATCAAACAAAACGACATTCTCTGCTTCACGACGATCCGCAACGAATGTATCCGACTTCCCTATTTTTTGAACTACTATCGCGACCTTGGCGTGAACCATTTCCTTTTTGTCGATAACGGCTCTACGGATGGCGGCTCAGAATATCTGGCCGACCAACCGGACGTCTCGCTCTGGTCCACGGATGCAAGTTACAAGAACGCCAATTTCGGGGTGAACTGGACTGGGTGGTTGCAACGTAAATATGCCCACGGGCATTGGTCGCTGGTGGTCGATCCTGACGAATTTCTAGTCTATCCCTTCTGCGATACGAGGCCGCTTCGGGCGCTGACGGATTGGCTGGATACATCGGGCGTCAGATCCTTTGGCGTCATGCTTTTAGACATGTATCCGAAAGGTCCGATGCACAGTCTCAGTTATGCAGCCGGGCAAAACCCATTTGAACTTGCGGACTGGTTTGACAGTGGCAATTACACCATCAGCAAAAATCTAAAATACGGCAACTTGTGGATACAGGGTGGTCCGCGTGCGCGCGCTTTCTTTCGAGATGATCCCGAAAAAGCACCTGCCCTGAACAAGATCCCTTTGGTGAAATGGAGCCGAAACTATTCATATGTCAGCTCGACCCACGCGCTTTTGCCGCGCGGCTTGAACCTAGTCTATGACCAATGGGGCGGCGAGAAAGCCTCGGGCTGTTTATTACATGCAAAGTTTTTGGACACCTTCAGGGAAAAGTCGATCGAGGAACTGACGCGCGGCCAGCACTATGCCAACAGTCACGAATATCGCGCCTATCACGATGGCACCAATGAAGACACCGACCTGTGGTGCGACTGGAGCGAGAAGTACATGAATTGGCGCCAGCTTGAGATGCTGGGCCTGATGTCGAAAGGAAACTGGGCATGAGCCTTGGGATCGTCATGTTGGTGCACGACGCGCTTGATCGCGCCGAACAACTGGTGCGCCACTGGTCGACGCATGGCTGCCCCGTCGTCGTGCATGTCGATGCACATGTGACGCAAGAAGACTTCTCGAATTTTACAGGTGCACTTAGTGATTTAAGCAACGTTCGGTTCTGCAGGCGGCGTCATTGCAAATGGGGCACATGGTCATTGGTGGCGGCCAGTCAAACAGCTTCTGAAGCTATGTTAGAGACGTTTCCGGACGTGCAGCACGTATTGCTCGCATCGGGAAGTTGTCTACCGCTGCGTCCGATCTCCGAGATGCGCTCATATCTCAACAATCGCCCACAAACCGACTTTATCGAAAGCGTCACGACCGAGGACGTGCCGTGGACCATCGGCGGCCTGGACATTGAAAGGTTCACGCTTCGGTTCCCGTTCTCATGGAAACGTCAGCGCCGTCTGTTTGACGCATATGTCAGCATTCAACGCCGGCTTGGCGTTAAACGGGACATCCCTGACGGGCTTATACCCCATCTGGGCAGCCAGTGGTGGTGCCTGACGCGGGCCACCCTGTCGGCGATCCTGAACGATCCGCTCCGGTCTGCAAATGATCGGTACTTCCGGCAGGTGTGGATCCCTGATGAAAGCTACTATCAGACCCTCGCGCGCCGTCATTCATCCCGGATCGAAAGCCGGTCACTGACCCTGTCGAAGTTCGATTTTCAGGGCAAGCCACATGTGTTTTATGACGACCATCTGCAACTGTTACGACGATCTGATTGCTTTGTAGCCCGTAAGGCGTGGCGTTATGCCGGCAAGCTATATGATAGCTTTCTCTCCGAGCAGCCAAGTGTCATGACTGGCGCAGAACCAAATCCAGGCAAAATCGATCGGATTTTCACCAAAGCCATCGAAAGACGTACCAAAGGTCGACCCGGTCTCTATATGCCAAGCCGGTTCCCTCGCCCTGGCCATGAAGGCAACATGACCGCCGCGCGCTATACAGTTCTGGAAGGATTTACCGAGCTGTTCGAAGGATTTGACGAATGGCTGACAAGCACCGTAAACGCCCGCGTTCACGGTCACCTTTTTGCCGAAGACAAGGTACATTTCGCGGGCGGGGTGCAGGATTTCTTTGGTGCGCTGACGGATTCGGCGAGCCTGCGTGACTATAATCCCAAAGCATTTCTGACCAATCTGATTTGGAACACACGCGGAGAGCGTCAGTGTTTTCAGTACGGGCCGCGAGACAACCAAGATCTGTCCTGGGACATCGCCAAGGACTCAAACGCACGTATCTATGTTGTGTCCGGGGCTTGGGCAGTGCCGCTGTTTCAATCGAACCGCAACTTCTCGGATATTCGAGGCGAGGCGGCACGATTGCAAAGGATTGAAAGCGAACACCTGACCGCGTTGCGGTCAAGTTATGCGCGTGCGCGCACGCAAATCTGGTCTCTTGCCGATTTTGTGCTAAACCCATCCGAAGTCCTGCAAAGCGTGGTGGAAGACATCGGTCCGCAAAAGACAGGTGCTTTGACGAGCCTGCCAAAAATGAAACCACTTCAAGGTTTTGGTCAGTTTCTTCAGGATCTCAAGAATCAAGGCATGCACCCCTATTTAATGGGCGATTTCCCGGCAAGGCATGACCTTGTGCCCACCACCCGCATCTCACGCAAACCCTATCTGGTGAAGTGATCTTATGACTGGTCCTTTTGATTCCTTCGTCATTTTCGCCGAGATGCGCACAGGCTCAAACTTTCTGGAAAGCAATCTAGATCAGTTCCCCGGCCTTCAGTGCTATGGCGAGGCGTTCAACCCCTATTTCATGGTGTCGCCGCAGACAGAAGAATTGTTTGGAATCACCGTGGCAATGCGGGATGCCAACCCCATGCTTCTGCTGGAACGTATGAAATCTGAAACCGAGGGTCTGCCCGGCTTTCGCTTCTTTCACGACCATGACCCGCGAATGTTCAATGCGCTGATCGACGATCCGCGCTGCGCCAAGATCATTCTGACGCGCAACCCGGTCGAGGCCTATGTGTCGCGCAGGATCGCGATGGCAACCGACCAATGGCAGCTGAGCGATCAGAGCGATGCCCGTAAGGAAAGGGCACGTTTCATTCCGGACGATTTCGAGAAGCTGTTCTATCGGTTCAAGAGCTTTCAGCTAAAGGTCAAGGATCGCCTGCAAAGATCGGGACAAACTGCTTTCTATATCGACTATGAAGAAGTGCAGAATCTAAGCGTGGTCAATGGCTTGGCAAAATATCTTGGTGAGAAGACCGAGATCGCAAACTTCGCCAGCACCTTTAAGAAACAGAATCCGGAACCTTTGTCCGACAAGGTGCAGAACTTAGAGTTACTGGCCGCAACCGTTGCACGGATTGATGTCTTTGATCTGCATAGAATACCGAACTTTGAACCCGGTCGCCCCCCCGCCATGAAATCCTATATGGCGTCGGATGAATTGCAGTTGGTATTCTTGCCGATTGCCGGCGGACCTTCAGATCAGGTGACAGAATGGATGGAGGCGGCCGGCCCTCTGACCCACGATTTCTCGCAAAAGGCTCTGCGGCAATGGAAACGGCGGCATAAGGCACATCGCAGCTTCACCGTATTACGGCACCCGGTGGCGCGGCTGCATTCGGTGTTTTGCGACCTTGTGACTCTTCAAGAAGATGACCCAGATTGGGATCTGAAGCACAGCTTGCGACACAATTATGGGGTGGCGCTGCCCACCACCGTCGATACGCCGTGGGCGCTGACAGAACATCAATCGGCGTTTGCGCAGTTCATTGCGTTTGTCGCCAAGACGCTCAGCGGTCAGACGTCGATTGGTGTCGATCCGCGCTGGGCATCGCAAACGGCAGTTGTTAACGGGTTTGCCGGATTTTCCCTGCCTGATCATATTCTGCGCGAGGATCAGCTTGCGGCTGGGCTAAGCCAGATGCTGACCGAGGTGCAGGCGGACGTTAAGCCTGCATTGCCTGCGCCGATCTCAGACGGACCGTTTTCGTTGGCTCAGGTCTATTCAGACAAGATCGAAACGGTGGTGCGCAAAGCGTATCAACGGGACTATATGATGTTTGGATTTGGACCCTGGAGCGCGTTGGACTAAGACGCAATCACGCCGCTTTGTTCGTCAGGCTTTCGGTCAATAGCGCGTGAAGGGTTGCAGCCTCGGAATTAGCGCGCAGTTTGGCACAGATCGAGGCATCGCGCATGGTGCGCGACACCAAAGCAAGGGCTTTCAGGTGGTCGACACCGGAATCTTCTGGTGCAAACAGGGCAAAAACCAGATCGACGGGCTGTTTGTCCACAGCCCCGAAATCAAAGGGTTTCTCCACGCGCATGAAGCAGCCGACAACTTTGTCCAGCCCGTGCAGGCGAGCATGCGGCAAAGCCACCCCACGGCCCACACCAGTGGGCCCCAGGGTTTCGCGTTGCTGAAGCGCGGTGAACGCCTCGCCACCATTGATGCCGTAACATTCCATCACCACGTCCCCAAGATCCTGAAACAGGCGTTTCTTGGACGACACGGTCGAAACGACCTTAACGGCCGACGGCTTGAGGATGCTCGAAAGTTCCATCGCCAACAACTTTCCCCACCCACCAACGGGCGGGAGGCTTACACTGCGTTTTTGGGATCGATCCAGCCCACATTACCGTCTTCACGGCGGTAGACCACATTCATCCCCTCGGTTTTCTCGTTGCGGAAAACCAGAACGGGTGCATGTGCCAACTCCATCTGCATGACCGCTTCGCCGACTGAAAGCGATGGAATTTGAGTTTCCATCTCGGCGATGATCATGGGTTGGAGTGAGGCATCGTCTGCTTCGTCCTGACCTTCTTCTGAGGCGAGGATATACGAGGACCCGCCGAAAACTTCAACCGGGTCTACACGGTCCTTGTGGTGATCTTTCAATCGACGCTTGTAGCGACGCAACTGCTTTTCCATTTTGTCAGCGCAATTGTCGAAAGCAGCATATATTTCGGTGGCAACCCCTTTGGCTTGCGCGGTCAATCCGGTGGACAGATGCACGATGGTTTCACACACATATTCATGTGCGCTTTTCGAAAAGATTACCTGGGCCCGCGTTGGGCGTTCAGCGTATTTTTGAACGACACCACCCAGTTCATCTTTCACGTGAACCTGAAGGGCATCACCGATGTCGATTTGCTTTCCACTGATTTGATATTGCATCCATACCTCCTATGGTATTGCAGGCCTCAAAAATGCCTTTCTCGGACGAGAGAAGGCGAATTCCTATTTAAATTACATAATGTTGTGAGTGCTTTGAACAACCTTACCCGTCCAAATTTATTTGGACGATCCGCCATGCATATCCCGTGTTCGGGGGGGCAGGAACGAAGGATCAGGTTGTCTTGCATTATCTTCATTTGGCGACGAGTCGATGGGACTTGTCAACCATATCAAACTGCGACGGACTTATTTGATCGAGAAATTTTGACCCAGATAAACCCGTCGGACATTCTCATCGCGGATCACCTCATCGGTGGTACCGCTCATCAACACATGGCCATCATGCAGAATATAGGCGCGGTCCACGATTTCCAGCGTTTCACGCACATTGTGGTCTGTGATCAAAACGCCGATGCCACGATCCTTGAGTTCGTGGACCAAAGATCTGATTTCGCCTACGGCAATTGGATCGACGCCCGCAAAGGGTTCGTCGAGCAAAAGATATTTGGGATTCGAGGCCAAAAGACGGGCGATTTCGACGCGTCGCCGTTCACCCCCGGACAAGGCCAATGCGGGTGCGCGTCGCAGGTGGCTTATCGAGAACTCGTTCAGCAGTTCTTCCAGCCTTTCGCGCCGTTTGTGACGGTCGGGGGTCGAGATTTCCAGAATCGAGAGGATATTATCCTCGACCGACATACCGCGAAAAATCGACATCTCTTGTGGAAGATAGCCGATGCCGTATTTCGCCCGGCGATACATCGGCAGAAGCGTCACGTCACGCCCGTCAATCAGAACCTGACCCGCTTCGGGCGTGATCAAACCAGCAATGGCGTAAAAGGTCGTCGTTTTGCCACAGCCGTTCGGGCCAAGCAGGGCGACGACTTCACCCCGGTGGAGTTCTAGATTCACTTCGCGGATAACCGGCTTTTTGCGATAGCTTTTACGCAATCCGATAATGCGCAGACCGGCATCGCCATTTTCGACGGTCAGATCGGGAGTGTCTGACATCAATCAGCCCCTGTCTGGATGATAGACTTCACACGCCCGTCCATCGTTCCGGTGCCGGATTGAAGATTGACGGTCAGTTTCTCGGATGCCAACGCGTTCTGCCCCTGTGTCAGGATTACGTCGCCAGTCATCACGATAACGCCGCTGGAAATCGTATAAATCGCCTCGCGCGCTTCCGCTGCTTCGGCGCCATTCACAAGGGTGACACCATCGGAAGCGAGCAGACGAGAAATCTCACCGGTGGTGTCGGCTCCGGTCGCATATTCGACCCTAACTCTGCCCGCGGAAAGACGCATATCGCCCTGCCCGATCTGGACATTGCCACTGAACGTGGCTGATCCGTCCGATTGATCGACCTGCAACTGATCTGCCGAAATCTCGACTGGAAGAGTGCTGTCATGTTTCAGACCCCCAAAGGCGACCTGAGCCTGCGCATGGGCCGCGATCGGCAAGCCAAGCGTAACTATACAGGCCGCAATACGCGCAGATCTCATCACTTGTAAGTCCCCTCTGTCTTGGGATCGTATATCAGTTTTACGCCCCCCTTGAAAACAAGAAGATAGGTGTCGCTTCCCTCACCTTCGCGCGTGATCTCGGCTTGCCCCGCAGTTAGATGCCCCATCGGGCCGTCCGCTTCCACCGGGCCAATCGTCTTGGCCGAGGTCGCATCCATCGCCGTCGACAGACCGTTTGTGGCAATGTGATAGTTGGTTGACGTCACCAATGTGACGCCGCCCGACAGTTCAACAATGTTCGTGCTGCCATTGATAAGGGCTTTTGAGGCGTTGATATCAACCGCCCCGCCATCCGGAGTTTCGATCCGTGCCGCCAACCCATCGGCATTGAATACATTTGTCTGCTCCGGATCGGGCACCGCGCTTGTGGCTGAAAATGTGATTGCCGCACCATCTTCAGTCACGCTGGAAAACCGCGGGCTGTCGATGCGTTGATCGCCTGTCAGTTCTTCCAAATTGACGCGTGCATAGGTCAGTGACGTTGTTGGATCGACGGATTTTGAGATCAGGAACATCGTCGACAACAACGCAAGCGCGCTGACCGGCAGAAGAACTTTCAGCCAGGCGATGAAGCGCGAATATTGGTTGTCGGACCGGAGCATATGTCCTCGGTTGTTTTGTCTGTAGTTGTATCTAAGCACCAACCGGCCCGATCCAAGGACGGGGACAGTATAGAACGTATTAGTGAGCGAAAATATCGATCTCGGGCCAACCAGCCAGATCCAGTTGTGCGCGCATCGGCAGGAAGTCGAAACAGGCTTGCGCCATCTCGGTCCGGCCTTCGCGATCCAGCCGCTGGTTCAACTCCTCGCGCAGTCGGTGCAGATAAAGGACATCCGACGCGGCATAGTCCAACTGGGCGGCGGTCAGCTCTTCCGCGCCCCAATCGCTCATCTGTTGTTGCTTTGAGATATCGATCTTCAACAACTGCTCCAGCAGATTTTTCAGCCCGTGACGGTCAGTATAGGTGCGGATCAGTTTTGATGCGATCTTGGTGCAATAGACCGGGGCCGTGACCACACCAAACGCGTTCAGAAGGGCAGCGATGTCGAAGCGACCGAAATGAAACAGTTTCAACACTTCGGGATCCGCCAACATCCGCTCAAGGTTTGGGGCGCTGGTCTGACCCTTCTCGACCTGCACCAAATGCGCGTCGCCATCACCAGATGACATCTGCACCACACACAGGCGGTCGCGATGTGGGTTCAGCCCCATCGTCTCGCAGTCAATAGCGACAACTGGCCCAAGGTCCAGCCCGTCAGGAAGGTCACGTTTGTAAAGATGGTTGGCCATATCCGCCCTCATTCTTCGTTTCCCCTCTGATAGGCGCAGAGGGGGCCGGGTTCAATGAAAAGGGATCATTTGCCGTGATACAGGCCCACAACATGCTCTGCTTCGGCGAAGAACAGCCAGCGCCCGACCGTTGCGCCAACCAGATGTAAAGCCAGCGCCAGAAAAGCGGTCATGTGGCCGGGTGGCGTCAGCAGCAGGATGACGAAAGGCAGTACGCCCGCCAACGCCAGCGTGATCCATCTGAGTTTTTCCGCGTGTTTGCGTCCAACGCGATACACCATCTCGTCCACAACATAGTTGCGTGCGGTGTGGCCACTTTCCAGTAACCGAACTTCCCCCAGATGGGCCAACCCGGTCGCATCACTGGTTGTCCCACGAGCGTTGGCCCGCTTGTCCCCGATCTGCCAAGCGGTAAACAAGACAAGTGTCAGCGCAAGTAGCAGCCAGCCTGCGATCTTCACCTCACCCGCCAACAGTGCCCCGCCGCCCAACGCATGTAGCAGGAATATCACCGGAGTCAGCGGCTGGTTCCAACGCGGAATGGTCTTGAGCTGGGTATAAATCATCGAAGTTGTGAAAACAGTGACCAGTGCTAAAATTGACCCTATTGAACCAGAAATCGCCATGTCTGCGCCAAGGAAGATGCGCAGAACGGCAACCAGCGCGAACAGGATAAGCGTGACAATCGCCGCAATCCCTTCACGGCTCAGCCAGCTTGTCCGCCATTGGCTAAGCGCATAGATCGCATTCTTCTTATTGCCCAGATGAAAGGTCGAGGCCAGCAGCCCGGCACAAGACAGCGCATAGGCAATCGTGAAAAACGCGAACGCGGTCCCACCGCTGACATCCGGCACGCCCAGCCCCAGCCAAAAGAACAGGCCAAACCCAAGCCCTGACAGCGTGGTGAAAATGATAACACTGGGTGCGGGATGCATCCGTTTCCTCCGTCAGAGCTTTTCGAGCGCTTTATCAAGCCAGCCAAGGAACCCTTGCGGCTCGTCTGCGATCACCTCAAGCGGTTGCGTGTTCAGCGTGTCTTTGGGGCGCGGCGGCAGATACTTGTTCACAGGCTTGGTGCCTAGGTCCGGCATGAGGTCGTAACCACCACGATCTGCAACGAGCTTTGACACATCGCTGTTCGGGTCGCCAAGATCCCCGAAATGCCGCGCGCCAGAGGGACAGGTGCGCACGCAGGCCGGCACGCGGTCTTCTTCCGGCAGGTTTTCGTTGTAGATCCGATCTACGCACAGGGTGCATTTCTTCATGATCCCGGCATCGCGGTCCAACTCCCGCGCGCCATAGGGGCAGGCCCAGGCGCAGAGGCCGCAACCGATGCAGCGATCTTCATTGACCAAAACGATCCCGTCCTCGGATCTTTTATAGCTAGCCCCGGTTGGGCAGACAGTCACGCAGGGCGCATCGTCACAATGCAGGCAGGATCGCGGCATGTGGACGGTTTGGGCAGGCTGTCCCTCAGTCTGCGCTTCATAGGAGAACACCCGGTTCAAAAAAGTGCCGCCGGGGTCCGCGCCGTAAGGGTCCGTATCCGACAACGGCGCGCCATAGTTCTGTGTGTTCCAGCCCTTGCAGGCGGTCACACAGCCATGGCAGCCAACGCAGGTATCCAGATCAATCACCAGTCCCAGTTTCCTGTCGGTCTTTTCAGGAAGTGCAGTCATTAAATCTTCCTTTTCACGATCCTCGGCCCTTTGCCAACGGGCGAGGTGATCGGCGGATGCGCAGGCTGGCTTTCTGCTGGTTTAGGGTCTGCTCTTTCGATCTTCACACGCAGATCAAACCAAGCGGCCTGCCCCGTTACGGGGTCCGAGTTTGCCCAGCGCAACCCGTCGCCTTTCGGCGGCTGAAGTTCGTGAATCAGGTGGTTTAGAAGGAAACCTTCGGTCGCTTCCGGCGCGTCGTTATCCAGCGCCCAAGTGCCTTTACGCTTGCCGATGGCATTCCATGTCCAGACCGTCTTAGGGTTCAGGGCCGCGTGATGGGCGACTGGCACGGTGATTGATCCGTGGGCAGATGTGACGTGCGCATAATCGCCATCTTTGAACCCGTGCTGCTGCCAAAGATCGGTCGGTAGATAGAGGAAATTCTTTCCCGTGATCTGCCGAAGCCACGCGTTCTGCGAGCCCCAGGAATGATACATATGCATCGGTCGTTGGGTTAGGGCGTGGATCGGATATTTATCCGCGTCGACATTCGTATCCTCAAAAGGTGGATACCAGATCGGCAGGGGGTCCATCGTCTGCGCGATCCGGGCGCGCAGGTGCTCGGGTGGTTGAATGTCGCCATGCCCTTCGGCGGCAAGTTGGAACTTGCGCATCGGTTCGACATAGAGGTTGAACACATAAGGCGCTTCGGCGTCGAAAATCCCACGCTCTACCGCCCATTCCTGATAGGCCTTGTTCCATGGTTTATAAAACCGCGCCTCGTCGGAAATGTGATCGACCCAGAAACCACCATTTTCGATGTATCGGTCGATTTGGGCTGGATTAGGCTCTCCCCTGCCCATTCCCTGCCCGTCCTTTCCGCGCCACCCAGCCAGCGGTCCTACACCGGGTCTGCGTTCGTGGTTGACCAGATAGTCGGCATAATCTTCAAATTTTGCCGATCCGTCTTCGGTCACAAATCCCGGCAGGCCAAGCTTCGCCCCAAGCTGGATCAACACGGTCTGGAATCCACGCACATCGCGGTCGGGCTCAACCACCGGCCAGCGGATTGCATCGGCGGCGCCGTCGGCCTCGCAGATCGGGCGGTCCAGAAGGCTGATGCAATCGTGACGTTCAAGATAGGTCGTATCGGGCAGAATCAGATCGGCATAGGCCACCATTTCCGAGCTGTAGGCGTCTGAGTAGATGATGTGCGGGATCACGTAGTCGCCGTTCTCATCCGTTTCTGTCAGCATCCCGATGACCTCGGTCGAGTTCATCGACGAGTTCCACGCCATGTTGGCCATATACATGAACAGCGTGTCGATCTTGTAGGGGTCGCCAGCATGGGCGTTCGAGATCACCATATGCATCAACCCATGCGCCGACATCGGGTTTTCCCAGGTGAACGCCTTGTCGATGCGTTTGGCGTTGCCGTCTCCGTCCAACAACAAATGCTCCGGCCCCATCGGATAACCCAGGTGCGGTCCATCAAGCGGCTGGCCGGGGTTCACGCCAGCATGCGGTCTTGGATGTGCCTCGGGAGGCTTCGGATAAGGCGGTTTGAACCGGAACCCGCCCGGCACTTCGACCGAGCCGAGCAAGATCTGCAGCATGTGCAACGCGCGGCAGGTCTGGAACCCGTTTGAGTGCGCCGAGATACCGCGCATCGCGTGAAAACTGACCGGCCGGCCGATCATCTTGTCATGCTTTTGCCCCTTCCAGTCGGTCCAAGGCTGGTCGAGCACAATCTCTTCCTCGAACGCCACCCGCGCCAATTCTGCCGCGATCGAACGGATGCGATCAGCCGCGATGCCTGTCTGCTCGGCGACCGCTTCGGGGGCGTAATCATCCAACAGATAACGTTCGGCGAGAAGTTGAAAAACGGGGCGATGACTTACACCTGCATGGCGGTATTTTCCCGCCAGATCAGGCATAATGCCGGGCGCGTCGTAATCGGCAAGTTTGCCTGTGTCGCGGCAAAGGACTTGTGGTTTACCAGTCTCACCACGTAGAAAAAGGCCGTTTTCAGGTGAGTTAGGCTCTCCATTCACGATAAAACCAGCATTGGTGTAGCGCGACAAATAGCCTAGATCTACCTTCCCAGCCCGCAGCAATTCGTGGACCAACGCAAGGATGAACAGCCCATCAGTCCCCGGCGTGATGCCAACCCAATCATCTGCAATCGCGTTATATCCCGACCGGATCGGGTTCACGCCAATCACCCGCGCGCCGCGCTCTTTCAGCTTGCCCAATCCAATCTTGATCGGGTTGCTGTCGTGATCTTCGGCCACGCCGAACAGCATGAACAGCTTGGTGCGATCCCAGTCCGGTTGGCCAAACTCCCAAAACGCACCGCCCATGGTATAGATGCCCGCCGCCGCCATGTTGACCGAGCAAAATCCCCCATGCGCTGCGTAATTTGGCGTGCCGTAAGCCTGCGCGAACCATGAGGTGAAGCTTTGGCTTTGGTCGCGCCCGGTGAAAAACGCCATGCGCTTGGGATCTGTTTCGCGCAATGGACCAAGCCAGCCGGCAGCAATCTCCAGTGCTTCGTCCCAACTGATCTCCACAAACTCGCCTGATCCGCGCGGACCAACCTGCTTCAGGGGCGCGCGCAGCCGCGAGGGCGCATAGTGCTGCATGATCCCCGCAGACCCTTTGCCACACAGCACACCCTTGTTCACCGGATGATCGCGGTTGCCTTCGATATAGGCCACCTGCCCGTCCTTCATATGCACGTTGATCCCGCAACGGCAGGCGCACATGTAACACGTCGTCTTGCGCACCTCGTCCGATACGGGTGGCGAAGTGTCAATCTGAAGGTCTTCCGGTTTATTCATTTACCTGTTCGCCCTGTCGCGACGTCTTTTCGATGAAGGCATCTATTGGCGAACCGAGATGTTCGCTTGGGTGTTGCGGTTTCAAGAACCAAACAGTCAGATCGTTGCTCCGGTAGGTCCAGATGGCGATGGGTTTATGGCCAGTCAAGGTCTTGACGTTCAGTTTCGAGTTCCTTGTCAGCGCAGATACAGAAGCGTAGCTTTCTGGTCATGGATTACAACACGCTTATCGACGCTGAAACTTGGGCTTTCATACAGGAAACGGAGAGCTATTATCCGCCCGACACAATTTCGGCGGATGTCTTGCGCCAACGCGAGATTTATAATCACATGTGTCGCACTTTTTTTAATGGCTATCCAGATGGTGTGATGGCGCGAGAGGATCGAGTCGAGAGCATTCCTTTGCGCATCTATGAATGCGGGTCGCATACTGTCACGCTAATCTATTTTCATGGCGGAGGTTTCGTTGTCGGCGGTCTGGATAGCCACGACGATGTCTGCGCCGAAATATGCGCGCGCGCCGGTGTCCGCGTGGTCAGCGTCGACTATCGCCTCTGCCCTGAACATCCGCACCCTGCTGCGTTTCAAGATGCGCGCGAAGCCGCGCAATATGTGGCTCTAACATGGCCCGGGCTGCAACTTATTGCCGGAGACAGTGCGGGCGGCAATCTGGCGGCCGCCGTGGCCCAGACAAGCCGTGGATCGCTGCAATTTGCCGGGCAGGTGCTGATTTATCCGGGATTGGGGGGCGACATGACGCGTGGGTCATATCTTGATCATGCTCAAGCGCCGATGCTGACATTGGATGATCTGAAATTCTATGAAGCGATGCGTTGTGAAGGGCCAAAGCCACCAAACGATCCTACAGCTGCACCGCTTCTGGCGACTGACTTTGCAGGCCTGCCCCCGACCGTGATTTTCACTGCCGAATGCGATCTACTGGCTGACGATGGGCGGAACTACCGCGACGCAATCCAAACCGCCGGGGGCAAAGCGCAATGGATCAACGAGACGGGATTGGTTCATGGATATTTGCGGGCACGTCATAGCGTTCAACGCGCGCAGGCCAGTTTCGATCGTATCGTCGCCGCAACAAAGATGCTCGCAGCAGGCGAATGGCGCGACTGACACTTCCCTCATTACCGAAATTACCATAGTCTAGACGTATAAAAATGCGAGCGGACAACGCATCGCGGAATGAGGAAGTGCAGAAAGAATGCCGCCCATTGGGATTTCATTGTTCCGGGGCCTGCAAAACATGCAGGGCACCGCGGGGCTTGAGCGTCGTTTGCGGCGCGGTGTCGAAGACGGCACTGAACACCCGACGCGCGGGGCTGAACGGTTGGGCCGAGGGTATGCCAAGCGTCCGGATGGTGCGCTGGCATGGATCCACCTGAAAAACTCTGAGGGGTTAGAGAAAGTTCTGGGATTGGTGGAGCATTTCAAAGCCGATCACGATGATCTGGCCGTTCTGATCACCACCACTCACCATGATGACAGCCCGCCAGATGGATCAGATTTCATCCATCAATACGCGCCCTATTCGGCTTCTGCACCCGTCACAGCTTTTCTGGATCACTGGCGTCCGGATGTTCTGTTGTGGATGGATGACAAGCTGGATGTGACTTTATTGCCTGCCGTTTTTGACCGCGGGATACCGGCGCATTGGGTCAATGCACATGTTCCCAAAGAGGTGCAAAACCAATGGCGATGGTTGCCGGGTTCGATAAAGTCACTGGTTAATGGATTTGACACTATCCTGGCGGAAAACGAAACAGCGGCGCGTGAATTGCATCGGTTTGGCGCGTTGAAGAATCGGGTTGTAACATCAGGTCCGTTACAGATTCAGGTGGTACCGCCTAGTTGCAATATGACTGAACGGGATGCGATCGCTGCGTCACTGGCGGCACGCCCTGTCTGGTTGGCGTCCGGGGTATGTGAGGTCGAGGAACAGACGCTTCTAGACACCCACAAACATCTCGTGCGCAAATCGCATCGGTTGTTACTGATTATTGAGCCGCGCGAAGTGGATCGCGGATTAGAACTCGCTGCCGAACTGGAAGCAGACGGGTGGGGCGTTGCTTGCCGATCGCGCGACGACGAGCCGACGCCAGATGTACAGATTTTTATTGCAGACCAGCAGGGCGAGTCTGGATTGTGGATGCACCTTGCACCGATCACCTATGCAGGAGGCAGTATGGGAGTGGGCACGGAGCTGAACCCGCTTCAACCCGCCGCGTTGGGATCGGTTGTCTTGTTTGGCCCGAAGGTGAATGGGTTTTTCGAATCGTATCGACGACTGGAAACCGCGGGGGCTGCAACCAAGATCAGTGACGGAGCCAGCCTGACTAAAGCGGTTGAACACCTTTTGTCACCCGAAGAAGCCGCCAATATGGCAATGGCTGCTTGGGATGTCACAACCAGCGGGGCCGAGGTTAGTGACCTTTTACGCAGCAAGCTGATCGATGCGCTGGAACAGCGCCCGCGATAGGGGAGTGTCATGAAAACACCCCGGTTCTGGTTCACGTCACCCCTGCGGCCCGATTGGCGCGCGCGTGTTCTGGCACCGCTTGGCTGGATCTACGCCACCGGAACCGCACGGCGTGTCGCCGAGAATGATGGCTATCTTGCGCGCGTTCCTGTGATTTGTATTGGCAACATTAATGCAGGTGGAACGGGCAAGACACCGACCACGATTGCTTTGGCACAACGGTTGCTGGCACGCGGGCTTGATGTTCACATTGTATCGCGCGGGCATAGAGGCTCCGTCGCAGGCCCGGTTCTGGTGGAAGAGCGGGCGCATAGAGCAACAGACGTCGGCGACGAGCCGTTGCTGATGGCCGCGTTCACCAAGGTTTGGGTAGCACGTGACCGGGCGGTGGGTGTGAAAGCAGCCGAAGCTGCCGGTGCCGATGTGATCCTGATGGATGATGGGTTTCAGAACCCCTCGGTCCGGAAAACCTTGTCGATTGTGGTGGTCGATGCGGTGAAGGGCTTCGGCAATGCAAGGTGCATCCCCGCAGGTCCCTTACGCGAGCCCGTGGCTGAAGGCCTGCGCCGTGCCAATCTTCTTCTGTCCATCGGTCCTGATGGAGCGCAGATGCGGTTTTTGGAAGCGTGGAAAGACGCAATTCCGTGCCCGCACGTGACAGGCCAATTGGTGCCGCTTCAAACAGGCATGGATTGGCAGGGAATGAAGGTTCTGGCTTTTGCAGGTATCGGCCTGCCTGAAAAATTCTTTGCGACCGTCAAAGCCCTGGGTGCCGATTTGCTTCGCGCTGAGGCTCTGGCGGATCATCAACCCCTGACCGACGCGCTAATGAAGCGGTTGCAGATCGAAGCCAAGGCACTCGGCGCTCAACTTGTTACGACCGAGAAAGATGCTGTGCGTCTGCCAGATTCCTTCAAACGGCAGGTATTGACCGTTCCCGTTCGACTGGAGCTGTCAGACTGGTCATCGATTGATGCAGAATTGAAGCGAATTGGACTGGGCTAGAGCCTATATGAGGCCCTAACCCGCTTGATCAGCTTTCCAGCTTTTCGTCAATCAACTTGGCAAAATCGTCATACGACATGTTGGAATAGGTCTCACCGTCGATGACGAAAGACGGGGTGGCGTTGATCTCGTCCGCTGTGGCGTTTTTCTGATAAGCGGCAACCATGCTTTGGGCCATTGCTTCATCTTGCAGGCAAGCGTCCATTTGTTCGTCATTCATGCCTGCGGTGCGGCCAATCTTGCGCAGGTTGTCCAGAATGTTGCTGGGATCGCCATCTCCAATCCATTCTTTCTGCCCGGAATAGATCAGGTTGGTCAGGCCGAAGTACCGATCGTCACCGCCGCAGCGGGCAATCATGCCAGCCCAAAGACCAAAGCGGTCAAAATACACCTCGCGGTGAACGAACTGAATTTTGCCAGTGTCGATATAGTTCTTCTTCAGATCCTTGAAGACCGTGTCGTGGAAATTGGCACAGTGCGGGCAAGTGAACGAGGCATATTCGATCACCGTAAGCGGTGCGTTTTCATCGCCCAAGATCATGTCAGGGGCCAGTTCAACATCAGCGTCTTGTGCCTCGGCAATCGTAACACCGGGAACCGAGCCGTTGTTCTGGCTCATGTAATATGCGCCGCCGCCGATCAGCAGAAGGGCCGCAAGCAGGATGGGAAGGATTCGGGTCATGATATGTGTCAGCCTCTATCGTGTTTCTGTTTGGTCAGCACGTTGCGTGCCAGTGTTTCAAGTGCATCGCGCAAGCCGGCATCCGTGACGTCAGCCGTCACCTCGGCGGCGCGCGCGTTGGTTTTTTCGTCGATCACCGGCGCCTTTTTCGGTGCAGAAGTAAATTGCGCCTGTCCTTCGGCAAAGCCTATCGGAGCAGTTTGGGTGATCCTTATCCGCGCAATGGCGTTATATCCATAGACGGCGTTCACCTTTTCGCGCAGCGTCTCTTTCTGCATTTCCAGCATTGGAGCCTGCGCACCGGTGGTCAGCACCGTCAGTGTCGCCCCCATGCCGCCGCGCGCATATGACACCTCGACCGGTTTGGCGATGGTCGCAGTGGCATCGCCTACAATCTCTGCCCAATGGGTCAGAACACGCGTCACAGCAAATCCGCGCACTTCGCTGGTCTTGCGAATGCGTGTCGACAAAAGGCTCGAGGTCCTCTCAAACCCTTTTCTGCGGCGTTGCTTATCTTTTGGTTGACTCACGTCTGGCATACCCCGGTTTTGCCCCTATTCTATGCGGTTGAGGATGCTATGCCAGTGCAAAGCACTGATAGGGGATAACACTTGTGTGACGCGCCGAAACCCGCTGATCTTTTGACTTGGTATGATTGCCATGCCCGCGAATTGCCGTGGCGTGTCAGTCCTTCGGATCGGGCGGCAGGCGTAGTGCCCAACCCCTATGCCGTGTGGCTTTCCGAGATCATGTTGCAACAAACGACCGTTGCAGCAGTAAGAGACTATTTCACCCGATTCATGGCCCTTTGGCCCACTGTCGAAGCTTTGGCAGACGCCGATGATGACCGTGTTATGGGTGAATGGGCGGGGCTTGGGTACTATGCCCGTGCGCGCAATCTGCTGAAATGCGCGCGGACGATCACCCATCTGGGCGGGTTTCCCCGGACGCGGGCCGAGCTTGAGAAGCTGCCTGGTATCGGCCCATACACATCCGCTGCGATTTCCGCGATCGCCTTTGATCTGCCGGAAACCGTGGTGGACGGAAATGTCGAACGGGTGATGGCACGAGTGTTTCAGATCGAAACGCCGCTGACGGATGCAAAACCTCAGTTGAAGGAATGTGCTGCCAGTTTGACCCCAGACACGCGGCCAGGTGATTATGCGCAAGCGGTGATGGATTTGGGGGCCACGATTTGCACCCCCAAGTCGCCCGCCTGTGGGATTTGTCCTTGGAGCGCGAATTGTAAGGCACGACGGGCAGGGGTGCAGACCTCGCTACCCGCCCGTAAACCGAAAACTCCTAAGCCCACGCGTTATGGAATCGTCTACTTAGTTCGACGCGCGGATGGCGCTTGGCTGGTCGAGCGGCGACCGGAGCGGGGATTGCTGGGAGGGATGCTGGGTTGGCCGGGGGCTGAGTGGGGCGACACAGCCATCGAAGCCGCGCCATTGCAGGCAAATTGGAACGATCCGGGAGTCGAAGTGCGTCATACATTCACGCATTTTCACCTGAGGCTGTCGCTGCGCGTGGCTAGGGTTTCCAACACCACGCAGGTGCAAACCGGATCATTTCAGAACATCCGCCCCTCGGATCTGCCGACCGTCATGCGCAAGGCATATGACGTTGCGAAAGCCGCGTTGCCGGATTGAGCCATTCAGCCAGGCGGTTTATACCTTTGACCGGGAACAAAGAAGGACGTCACCATGGTTCCATCGTCAACGATTTCCCGGTTCCGAAACGCGGCCCCATTCGGAGTTTCACTTTTTCTGCCCGTTCTCGTCTGCATCGCGGCTGCGAAGGGCGGGTGGTATCTGCTTTTGCCCCCGCTGGGGACATGGTGGTTTTACGCGGTTTTGGATGCAGCCGTCGGCCGCTACACAGAGAATGCAGACCCTAACACGGCCGAAAGTGATCTTTTCTGGTATCGATTTATCACGCTGATCTGGTTCCCCATTCAGTTCGTCATGATATTTGGGATGATCTGGTATGTGACCGGAGCCGACCATCTGTCGCTGCTTGAAAAGTTCTTTGTTTTCTTCGGCGTGGGTGTGCTGTCGGGATCAATTGGCATTGTTTATGCGCATGAGTTGATGCATCAATCCAACCGATTGGAGCGGTGGCTGGCCGATCTGTTGTTGGCCACCGTCCTTTACAGCCATTTCCGCACCGAACACCTTTTGGTACATCACCCCTATGTTGGCACCACACGTGATGCCGTGACGGCCCGGTACAATGAAGGGTTTCACCGCTACTTCTTCCGAGTACTACGACAAACACCAGGGTCAGCATGGCGTGCGGAAAAGGCGATGCTGGCGCGGCGCGGACTGTCTGCGTTGGATGGGTCGAACCCGTTCTGGCGATACGGCGCTCTGCAACTGATCTGCTGTATTTTTTCGGTGTTGATCGGTGGCTGGCTCGGACTGGCATTGTTTGCCTATCAGGCGTTCATCGCCATCTGGCAGTTGGAGCTGACGAACTATGTTGAACATTACGGGTTAACCCGCAAGCATCTGGGTGACGGCAAATACGAACGTGTGATGCCGCATCACAGCTGGAATGCCGATCACCGGGCTTCGAATTGGTTGCTGATCAACCTGCAACGCCATTCCGATCATCACTATAAGCCCGCGCGTCGGTTTCCGCTGTTGCAAACCTATGCCGATAGCGAAGCACCGCAGTTGCCGTTTGGTTATCCGGTAATGACGGTTGCCGCATTGATCCCGCCTGTGTGGCGGCGGGTGATGAACCCGCGCGTGCGCGCATGGCGCAAGCTACATTATCCAGAGATCACGGATTGGAGCGCTTACAAGGCTGGCACCCTGCCACCGCCGGGCGTGCACTAGGGGAAGGTTGTTGGTGCGTCGCCAGTTTTCCATGGCGGATATTTCTGCATTACGTTGGCAAGTCGGTCGCTGGCTAGAAATTTCTCTAGCCAGGCCGAAACGCGCGGTGTCGCTTCGGCTTCGAAGCGCGGCTTGTCAATCATTGCGAACTGTCGAATGAAGGGCAGGGTGGCGAAATCTGCCAGTGTCGGACGGTTGCCAAACAGCCAGCCGCCGCCAAGTTGCGTCTCAAGCACGGCCAGAATTTTCATTGCTTCGGCGCGCGTGACTTCCGGGTCGCTGTCCGGGTGACGCACGGCGTATTTCGTCTGATCCAGCGCACGCTTGAACGGACCGTCAAAGATGTCGATCTGGTCAAACCCTGCGCTCGGCATATCGCAAAGCGCATCGGGGTCATTTTGCGCCAAAGCCCAACGCATGATGTCAAAGCTTTCGTCCAGCACGCTATCGGCAGTCACCAGACACGGCACAGTCGCGGTGGGCGAGGCGTCCAGAAACGCCTGTGGCTTGTCGCGCAACAAAATTTCGCGCAGCTCGACCTGCACACCGCTGCTGGCGATGGCAAGGCGTGCGCGGATGGCATAGGGGCAACGGCGGAAGGAATAAAGGATTGGCAACATAGCCTATTCCTGCCTGAAATGGGGCAGGGGGTGCAAGTGGGTGGCGATCACCAACGAAAAAAAGCCCCACCCTTCGCAGGGCGGGGTCAGTTAGAGTGCCATGGAACAGACCACAGGCACCGGCGGTACACCGAGTTGCGGGCGCATATGTCTGTGCCCGCAGAAATTCTTGGATTAGTTCATTTCCGCGCGAATTTGTTGGCGCAGTAGGTCGATGGGGACTTTCTTTCCGTCTTGCTTGAAGAACCAATAAGTCCAGCCATTGCAGCTTGGCGCGCTTTCCAGCGCTGCACCAACCTGATGGATTGAGCCGCGCGCCTCGCCGGAAATCAACGTGCCATCAGCGCGGACTTTGGCGGTTTTGCCGCGCGGGCTGGTCAGAACTTCGCCGGGGCGCAACATGCCACGTTCGACCAGCTGGCCAAAAGGCACGCGCGGCTCGGCGCGTTTGGATGGTGTGGTGGTCAGCGCCTCTTTATCAAACTTGCGGACCTTCGCGATACGTTTCTCGGCCACTTTGCGATAAGCCGCTTCCCGTTCGATCCCGATGAAATCGCGGCCCAGCATCTTGGCTACAGCCCCCGTAGTGCCAGTGCCAAAGAACGGGTCAAGGATCACATCACCGGGATTGGTGGAGCCGACCAGAACGCGGTGCAGCAGGCTTTCCGGCTTCTGAGTCGGATGCGCCTTGTCGCCATTTTCGTCTTTCAGACGCTCATGCCCGGTGCAGATCGGCAGGACCCAATCGGACCGCATCTGTATGCCTTCGTTCAGCGCCTTCAGGGCTTCGTAGTTGAACGTGTATTTCGCGCCCTCGGATTTCGAGGCCCAAATCATGGTTTCATGCGCGTTCGTAAAGCGCTTACCGCGGAAGTTCGGCATCGGGTTCGATTTGCGCCAGACCACGTCGTTCAGGATCCAGTAACCCTGGTTCTGAAGCTCCGCCCCCATGCGAAACACATTGTGATACGAACCGATCACCCAGATCGCGCCATCGGGTTTCAGGATACGGCGCGCGGCTTTCAGCCAGGCGCGGGTGAACTGATCATAGGCTTTGAAGCTGTCAAATTGATCCCAATCGTCATCAACGGCATCTACCTTGGAGTTGTCGGGGCGGTGCAGCTCGCCTTTTAGCTGCAAATTGTAGGGCGGGTCGGCAAAAATAAGATCGACCGAGTTTTCTGGCAGACTGTTCATCACCTTGATGCAGTCACCGTCAATAATCTGGTTCAGCGGCAGGTCTACAGCCGCTTTTGTTGTGGTTTTCGTTTTCATTTCTGCCTCATGTACCCGGCGCATTTTGCGCTTATCGGTGGCGCATTGTTGCGCTCGTTTTGATGAGGTCAGCATGAGTCAAAGGCGATTCGCCGTCAAATTCTTTTTTGAATCAGTCACTTACTTATTTATCTTGATACAAGATGTTGTGCACCGGCTTGAACGAACGTCTATGGTGTGGGGTCACACCAAGATTTTGAAGCGCCAACCTGTGGCTTTTTGATGGGTATCCCGCGTTCGTCTCCCAGCCATAGCCGGGAAACTGTTGCGCCAAATCCACCATGATCCGGTCGCGAGTGATTTTGGCGACGATAGAGGCGGCGGAAATCGACACAGACCGCGCGTCCCCTTTCACGATTGTTTCTGATGACAGGGTCAGCCCGCGCGGCGTCATATTGCCGTCAATCAGCACGTGGTCGGGCGAGGCGGTCAGCCCGGCAACTGCGCGTTCCATCGCCAGATGACTGGCGCGCAGAATGTTCAGTTCATCAATCTCCTCGACCGTTGCATGGGCGATCGACACGTCGGCGCAGTTCAGAATGATGTCATACAGAGCTTCCCGTTTCTTGGCGGTCAAAGCCTTGGAATCATTCAACCCACCGGGAATGATGGCTGGGTCCAACACTACAGCCGCTGCCGTGACAGGTCCGGCCAGCGGACCGCGCCCGACTTCGTCCACACCGGCGATACGGGCAAGTCCGCGTTTCATCGCGGCAGTTTCGAAGCTGAAGTCAGGCACGGGTTTGATCATGCCCCTGCGTCGCCGATCACACGCCTGCCCGCAAGCAAAAAAGGCGAGAGCCGAAGCTCTCGCAAGTTTGGCGGTGCGATGGGTTAGGGGACGCCGCACCGCTGCTCGATGTTCTGATCAATATGTCGTCTTGGTGCGGTAGCCGTGATTGTTCAGACAGCCCTGGCGATAAATCTTGCGGGCAACATAGGTGCCGTTCTTGTTGCGCGCGACGATGGTGTCCTTGCAAGCGCGCGGAAGGTCAGATGCATGCGAGAAATTCCGTTTCAGACATTTCGGCGCAAAGAACCTTTGCTTACCTTGTTGCGTTTTGTACTTTTTCAGGCAATGCGCGGGCAGTTGCAGATGTTTCGGCACCTTATGCACACGCTTGTGCGGCCGACGCGGTTTATAGTTGTCATCCTTCCTGTCTTCCTGACCGGACAGGAGCACTCCAAGTGTCGCGATTCCCAGCAACAGGCCCAGCACTGCCGCCGTGTCATCGTGGTCGTTTCGATTTCCCCAGTCGTTGGCGGAAACCGGCGTGACTGACAGCGCCATCGCCAGCGTGGCACTGAGCGCGAATTTCAAAGTTGAAGCGATTGAGAGGGATTTCATCTGATGTCCTTTCGGCAGTGCATCCGTGGGGACGCGTGGAAGATGCACCAATCTTGGGATGTCTCTCGAAAGTCAGGCAATAACGCCCCATTGTTATGACCTATCACTGGCTTTGATATTGAATATCCTGCCGGCGACCCGCATGGTTTGAGCATGATGAAACATATCCTTCTTACCCTTGCGCTTTCTGCCTATGCTCTGCCGTCACAGGCTGGGTGCTATGCTGATTACAAAGCGAAACAGGACGACCCGCTCAGGCTGCACTACGGCGTGATCGAGCTACCGGACGATGCCTGCAACAACCGACAGGCTGCCACGCGTCAAGTGCAGCATCGCCTTGAAAACGAGGGGTGGCAGCTTTTGAAGATTCAATCCATCTTCAACGAGACTGGACTTACCGAAAGGAAAGAAAGTGCCGGAGAGTTCTTCCTTCGCTTCTGATGCTCGGCGGGTCTCGAACCGGGTGGTTGTGGCTGGCATTGCTGTGATCGTCGGGATTCTTCTGATCGCTGCCATCGTGCTGTTCATGACGCTGCCGGACGCCAATGCATTCAATGCAAGAGTCGAGCAGATATTCGTCGAAAACGACGGTCTGACGTCGGGGGCGGAAATCAAGCTTCTAGAGATCTTGGCTCAATCGGGCACCGCCTTCGCCGATACGCTAACCAGCTATCGCATGGTAATTTTCGTGCTGCTGGTCTTTGCCACCGCGCTGCTGGTCGCCGCGCTGGTCTTTTTACTGACCATCATTGGCCTAAACCGCCGCATGGGCGAGATTGAACGCGCGGGCATTCAGGTCAACTCGCTGTTGATCAGCCGCGAGGAACGCACCGTTTATCTGAACAACATGGAATTTTCGCTAACTGAAGCCGCGATTGAAACCCTCTCGGCCCTTGCCGAAGCAAGGATGGACGAAGAGGTTTTGTCGGGGTCCGAACTTGAGGGGCTGATTTCCGGTCGCGATCCTGCCGATTGCGACGAAGCCGCCGGTGCCACCCGCATCAAACGCCTGCGCGACGCGTTGGGCAATCAGCTGATGAGCGAACTGCTGGTTAAAACCATCGCCCGCCGAGGCTACATGCTGTCCATCGACAAAGATGTAATCCGGATGATCTGAAGGGGTGGCGACCCCGGCAGGATTCGAACCTGCAACCTGCCCCTTAGGAGGGATGCGTTCATAGCGCTATTCCTTTTGTGATTTCTTACTGTTGGGTGTTTGTACAGCGTCATCCGGTACGTGGTTTGTACGAAAACGGGCCCTGATGTCNCCCCGAAATACGCACAAACGTGCGAATTTTGTACAGGTTTTGTACGAGAAATCGGCCGTTTCAGCCGATTTCGCCGCGAAAGCGCATGGGACTTTTTGCACGCTTCCGCACAACGTCCTGTAAATAAGCCATATTTTTCAGGCAGTTTTGGCGACCCCGGCAGGATTCGAACCTGCAACCTGCCCCTTAGGAGGGATGCGTTCATAGCGCTATTCCTTTTGTGATTTCTTACTGTTGGGTGTTTGTACAGCGTCATCCGGTACGTGGTTTGTACGAAAACGGGCCCTGATGTCGGCCTCGTCGGTCTCCGCGTGAGCATAGATTCGCATGGGCAAATTGGGGTCTGACCAGCGGCCAGCTTTGGCTGCAGTAACCGGATCGACGCCCTGACGGACGACCAATTCGGTGAAGAACCCGTGCCGCCCTGCTGGGTGGGCTGAAAGATACGGGATGCCCGCGCGCTTGCAGATCGTCTTCCAGCGCGTGTTGTAACCGGTGGAACTGCCATAGCCAAAAACGCGCGCCTTCATGAGCTTGCCGGTCTTGCGATTTTTGGGGCGTTTAGGCGGCAGTGCAAGCAGCTCGTCCATCATCTGAGGTGAGACGGTGATCCAACTTTCCGGATGGCCCTTCTGCGCTTTCACTCGGACTTTGTTCTCGTGCGGCCTTAGGTCATCAGGCTCCAACGAAACGGCCTGATCAATTCGCGCAGCCGTCTCAAACATAAAACGGACCAGCGCGGCGTTATACGGATCTGCGGCACGGCAAAACGCCTCGATCCATACCTTGTCAGCCGGTGTGCGCTCGACGCGGCTGAGTTTCCCGCGCCGCTTGTCCTGCGCGATCCGCTCGAACTTGTCGTAGGGCTTAACGCGGATCAGCGGCGTGCCTTCCAGCTCGTGCGCGTTGTTGATCACCGCACTCGCGGGCGTCACGATTTCGCGCCACCAAGTATCGGTCGATGCTTTAGGTTTCAGCTTTGGTCCAAGGCTCTTCAATAGCGCACCAGAAATCGCGCCTAGCGACAGATCGCCGATTGCTTCGACAATCGGGATCAACTGCTTCGCCGCTTTGGGGGACGCGTTGTAGAGCATGATTGCATCAGAGAACGTCTTGCTCGGTTCGTCGCCCACGACATAGCGACGGATCTGCCGTTCAGTCTCATGGTTTATCCAGTCCCGTGCGCCCTCTTCTGTAGATGCCTTAGTGCTTCGCCGGTATGGGCCGGCGATTGGCCTGCCGTTGTATTCAATCCACCCCTTGGCCCAGTAGACACGGCCCCTCTTGTAAATTTGGAGCGGCATGACTGGCCTCCTTCAAAAATCGTATCAATTTGCGCGGGCGTGATGAGCATAGTCCGCCCAAGGCGATAAAAGGCGCCGGTCTCATTGGCGCGTTCACGCAAAGTGCGTTCTGAAATATCGATCCCCATCCCGGCCATAACTTCGACCCACTGCGCGGGTGTTTTTCCAAGCCCCAGGATCTGAGAGCTTTCTGAATAGTTGGTCTCTGCCATTTCAGTTGTCCTTGTCCGCGTAAGTTGAATCGGCGACACGCATGGAATCGCTTGTTCTGCACCTTCTGACGTGGTCAGATGGATCAAACCGTAAATATGCGTCATTTTGTGCTATGTTTATACAAAATTGCGCACTCGTCAATTGGGAAACTTGCATGGTGCGAGATGATGCTGAATTGTTTGCAGAGATTGGCGCTCGCCTCGCGATCTGTCGCAATGAGATAGGCGTCTCGCAGGCCGCTATGGCTGAAGCTATTGGCGTGTCACATCGTGCCTATCACAGCTACGAAAAGGGCAAACGCGGCGTCCCGGTCGAGGCCCTCGTCAAGATGCAAAGCCGCTACGATGTTGACGTCGCTTGGCTACTGCTCGGCACCAAATCCATTCGGGCTGGGCATGATTTCGAGGCCCTCAAACACATCGAAAGCTCGCTGGATAAGCACCTCACCGACGAGGGCATAAAAGTCAAAAGCGAGAAGCGCGGGGCCATCGTCGCGCGCTGGTATCAATCGCAAGTCGAAGGCCGTGAAGTGACGGATGATGACGTGCACACATGGATCGAGCTGGTAAGGGAGTAATCTGGTGAACAAGGCAAGCAAACGCTGGAACATGTTGCGACATTCAGTCTTGGAGCGCACCCGCCGTGAGGTGATCGAACCCTTTGGGCCGCTTTACCTGATCTTCCTGGGAACCAGCGTGTTCTACCTGATTGGCTTGGGTCGACTATCACTGGCACAACAGACCGCCGAATACTCGGTTTTGGCCACCATCATGATTTTCGCAATCGCTGCAGCGGGCTTGGCACTTCCATTTTTGACAGGTGCGGTGCTGACCCTACGCGCGGCCGATCGAAAATTGGAACGCCTACAACGCAGGTGATCCGATGGCTTTCGGCATCTTCATCCACCGCAGCGACTCGATCTACGACGATATTCCCTCGGAGCGGTATCAGTTTCCCAAGCAATACCTCTCGCGTGCCCATCAGTGCGAAGGGGATTGGATCGTCTACCTGGAGCCAAGCAAGGTCAAAGAGACCAAAGGGTATTTTGCTGTCGCCAAAGTGCAGGAAATCATTCCGGATCCTAGGAAGCCCGACATGTTCTTGGCGGTCATCGAGCCAGGAACGTATCTTGATTTCGGCGACCCTGTTTCATTCCGAGACGAGAACTCAGTCATCGAAAGAGGATTGCTGAACGATCAAGGCAAGATATCCGGACGCGCGCAAGCCGCGGTCAGAACCCTTTCAGCTGAAGACTTTGCCCGAATAGTCGAACGTGGCCTTGGACGAGATGAGGACATCCTGCCTCGCGTGGGCGACACGATGCAGATGCCAGGATTTCAAGATGCTCAAACCGATAGACCGCGACAATAGAGGGCTTTTTTGTCAGCGATTACGGCGCCAAATGCCCCTGGGCTACGCGGCCAGCAACCGGTCGATATGCTCTGGTCCAGTTGGCCTTATGCCGTTCGGGTTCAGCGCCTTGATCGAGTAGTAGCCGCGGGTGATGTGGTCCATGTTCACGGTCCCGGCGACGCCCGGGATTGCGAGGATCCGCTCCATGTAGGCGGACAGGCGTGGGTAGTCCTTGATCTGTTTCCGGTTGGTCTTGAACAGCCCGTGATAGGCTGCGTCGAAGCGGATCAGAGTGACGAAGGTGCGGATGTCGGTCTCGGTCAGGCGGTCGCCGAACAGGAAATCGCCCGTCAGTCGCTCTTCGAGTTCGTCAAGCATCGCGAACACGTCGGTCACCGCTTCGTCATGGGCCTCTTGCGAAGTGGCAAAGCCGGCCTTGTACACGCCGTTGTTGAGCATGTTGTAAATGCGCGGGATTAGCGCGTCGATATCCGCGGCCAGATCGTCCGGATAAAGGCGCAGGTTGGATGGCACGATCTGCTCGAACGCGGTGTCGAACATGCGCAGGATATCGGCGCTCTCGTTGTTCACCATCACGTCCCGCTTCATGTCCCACAGCACCGGCACGGTGGCGCGGCCGGTATAGTTGGCATCGGCGCGGGTGTAGAGTTCGTGCATATATCGGGCCCCGAACAGCGGGTCCTCATAGGCGCCGGGATAGCCTCCGAACTGCCAGCCCTGAGCGGTCAGAGTCGGGTTTACCACGGTCACCGGGATCACCTTGTCCAGTCCCTTGAGCGTCCGGGCGATCAGCGTGCGCGACGCCCAGGGGCAGATCAGCGCGACGTAGAGCCGGTAGCGACCGGGTTCGGCCGCAAAGCCGCCCTCGCCGGTCGGGCCGGGGCGGCCGTCCGGCGTGATCCAGTTGCGAAAGCCCGAGACCTGGCGGACGAACCGTCCCTTATCGTCGGCCTTTTGCACCGGTTGCCAGTCTTCAATCCATTTTCCATCTTTAAGCATTTCGGGAGCTCCTCAAGCAGTGTGGAACACGAAGGACCGCATCGAGACCGAGCCGAGGTCGATGCTGTCGGTCATGAAAGTCAGCGCGTCGCGCATGTCTGCGGCGCCGGCGATAGTCAAGGCGGGCAGATAATGATCGACCGTCGGATGCGCTTTCCGCAGCAGCGCGCCGAGCGCTTCCCGGTCCGCCAGCGCGGCGAAATCGCGGTCGGCGAGGCGGTCGGCGAAGAGCCCGTCGAACTCCAGCGCAAAGTCCATCGGCCTTCCGCCGGGGCGCATGGCGCGCAAGTTGTGCACCACGTTGCCGGAGCCAAGGATCAGCACGCCGCGGTCCCGCAGTTCCGAGAGTGTCCGGCCGACTTCCAGCTGGTGTTCCAACCCGCGTTCCATGTCGATGGAGACCTGGAAGACCGGTACATCCGCCTCGGGATAAAGGAACTTCAGCACCGCCCAGGCGCCGTGATCCAGCCCCCAGGTGTCGTCCTCCTGCGCCCGGTGCGAGGCCAGCAGCGTCACCACCTCGCGGGCAAGATCAGGCTGGCCCCTGGCGGGATATTGCTCGGCATAGAGCGCCTCGGGGAAGCCGTAGAAATCATGGATCGTACGCGGCATGGCGGAGACATCGACCAAGGTGGTGTCCTTGGTCATCCAGTGCGCCGAGACCACGAGGATTGCCTTGGGGCGCGGCAAGCTCTGACCAAGGTCGATCCAGGCGCGGGCATAGGCGGTGTCTTCGATGGCGTTCATCGGGCTGCCGTGACCGAGAAAGACCAGCGGCATGCGGTCCGACGGCGCAAAGCTGTCGCGAAGGGTTTGAAGGCTGTGGGTCTGCATGACACGTCTCCTGATATGAGACCGGGCCGCGGTAGTGCGGCCCGGCCCTGCGGCGATCAGGCGAAGCGGCCGAGCTGTTTTTCAAGCACCGGCAGGCGCAGCGCGTAGGCTCCGGCGCCAAGTATCAGGATGGCACCCTGCACCACCGCCCAGAACAGCGGGTATTCCCAGCCGCCGCCCTCTCTCGAGAAGGCCCAACCATTCCCGCCATGGACCCAGACCGCGCCGAGCAGAACAGCGATCAGCGGGACCGAGACGGCGCGCACGCCAACGCCAAGGATCAGGGCGAGACCGCCGCCGAGTTCGGCGAGAATGGTCAGGTAGGCAAAGAAACCAGGCAGGCCCAGGCTTTCAAAGTAGCCGACGGTGCCGGGGATGGTGAAGACGCTGACCTTCATCCAGCCATGGGCGAGAAAGGCCACGCCGCTGGTCAGGCGCAGGGCGAGGGCTGCGTAATCGGCGTTGGTTTTGGGGGTCGCATCAATGGTCATGATCGTCATTCCTTTGAGTTGGCAAGGCCCGCTTGAAGCGCGGCTCTGATGTCATGCGGCATAGTTAAGGCTTGCCGGCCATCAACAAAATGGCGATGTTGTGGAATGACTATCCTCAAAACGTTCGCAATTATCCATGGACCTCGTCGATGAACTCAAGGCCTTTGTGGCCACGGCCCAGACCGGATCCTTCACCGCTGCGGCGGATCAGCTTGGCGTGTCGAACCGGCTGACCTCGAAATACGTGGCTGCGCTGGAGGATCGGCTGGGCGTTCGCCTGCTGCAACGCACCACGCGCCGAGTGGGGCTGACACCGGCGGGCCAGGATTTGCTGGCGCGCGCCCCGGCGATGCTGGACGATCTGGATGACCTGCTGGCCGAGGTGTCGGAAGGATCCCGGGGCTTGTCCGGCGTGATCCGTATTTCCGCGCCGGCGACCTTTGGCGAGGTATACGTTGTCGACATGCTTGCCCGTTTTGGCGCCGCGCACCCCGGGCTGACCCTCGATCTGAGGCTGAGCGACCGCTACGTGGACCTCGCCAGCGAGGGAATCGATGTGGCCTTTCGCATTGGCAAGACCGACATGCTGTCGCTCAAGGTCCGCAAGCTGGGATCTTTCAGAAGCATGGTGGTCGCCAGTCCCGAATATATCGACTCACAAGGGATGCCGGAAACACCCGCAGAGCTGGCAGACCATGCCTGCATCGTGGACACCAACCGCCGCGCCGCGCATCGCTGGGTCTTCAGGAACGGTACAGAGGAGGCCATTGCCCATGTGCAGGGTCGGTTCCACGTCAACTCGGCCCGGGCCGCCGCTGAACTGGCCGTGCGCGGCATGGGCATCGCCTATGCGCCGCGTTTCGCTCTCGCAGCGGCGCTGGACTCCGGTGCATTGGTCCCAGTGTTGACAGCCCATGACGGCGAAACCGGACCAGTTGCCGCTGTCTATCTAGAAGGCCGCGCACTGCCCCGCAAAGTGCGCGCACTGATCGAGTTCGCAGCGGAGGACATCCGAACGGCGGATATCCTTTGACGACATCCAGCAGCCGAACACTCCAGACGCCGATTCATAGTTTGTCGGGCAAACTGTGGCAGCGAGTTCCGAGCAGTGCCGGATCTCTTGGGGCAGGAAAACCAACGTTCGATCCCGGTCCCATCATCCAGTTTGGCCTCTCGTTAGTTTCTCGAAGGAGTTGCGGCGCAGCAACGTCACGTCAGAAACGGCGGGTGCAGTGATCCACAGATACCGGCCGTTGGTGCGCAACGCAGAAAAAGCCAAAATGGGCTCTTTCAAGCTCTTCGCTGCATTCTACATGAACTTCCGGTTTATCCGCATGCCCACCCAGCAAAGAAATCGCAGACGTGTGGTGAATTGCTGCAGAACGAATCTAAGATTCCCGCTGCAGACCCTCGAACCACGCCAACATTTGCAGTTAGATCAAAGCGAGTGGCCCGCGCTGCGGTGGCTATCTCTCGCGTCTAACTCTCGTTCAGCCGCTTCTCGGCGTCTTTCGCTAGTTTCCAGCTGGTCTCTAATCCCGCTTGAAGCGTCTCGTAAGTCTGCTCCTCGCGCAGCAAGTCGGCCAATGTGTTTACGGACGTGAGATGTGATTTCATCAATAGCGCCACGCAGTGCGCCAAGCCATTCACCTTGCTTTCGATCCTGCTGGTCGAGCGTTTCTCCAAGGCGTGCAATTCCTTGGCTGAGCTCTCGCAGGCCGTCACCAACCGTTCGACGGATGCGAGCAATTCGCGCTCCAAAGCTGTCAGGGGTGTTATCGGTGGAATGGTCATCTAAGGCTCCTTGATCTCGATACAGATGATGGGCCGTTGCGCCATCGTGCAGGTCTTCAACTCCGTCCGGTCGGGGTCCAGCGTCACCCATGTCTGCCCCGCCTGTTCGATCCGCGTCATACCCATCTGCGTTAGCTCCGAGCGCGTGATCAAACCCGTCCAAAACCAACTCGCCATCAGCACTGTCGCGATCCAGGTTGAGACCATCCCCACGATCACCCAAGGTGAGATCGTCAACCAGCGCCTGATCGTCTCGCTCCGCCTCTCCAACTCGCTCTTGCTGTCGCTCAGAAAGAACCTGATATCGGTCTCGATTGTATGCAGCGCGCTGGTCGCAATGCTGCTGAAATCGCTCCTGAAGCTCTCCAGTTGAGATGCCATCAAGGCGGCGTGGTCGCTCCGGATCGTCTCCAGGTCCGCGTTCAATTTCTCGGCGAGGCGGTTCGGCTTGCCAGTCGTCATGGAAAATCTCTCCTTTCAAGCGCCAGCGCTCACCGGTGTCGGGGTCTTTGGCAGTGATGTAATTTTTGGTGGCACGGGGGATCTCGAATCCCGCGTCAGTGAGTGCGTCGATCATGCTGGCTCGGTCAGTAATGGTGCCGACGCTGATCTGATCGAGGATCCAATCGTGCAGCGCCTCGCGCCCCTGTGCGCGGGTTGGGGCCTCAATCGTCGCCCTTACCTCCCGTGCGCGTTCTGGCTCCAAAGGGTCTGCCCAACCGTGGGTCTTGTTCATCAAATCGCGGAGGCTGGAAAAGGCGTTCTCATGGCCTGGCGGAGCGATGTTCAACGCCTTGCCCATGCTCAGCTCAAGGCGTGGCGTGCAGAAGTGCAGCTCGACATTGCCTTCATGCGAGTGGCGCACCCAAAGGCAATCGTATTGATCCCTGTCCAGCCCAGCAAAGGCCAGAGCCTCAAATAGCTCAATGGCCTCTTGCTGTGCGTCGGGACTGGGATCATCGCTATCGGCAAAGCTGATCACGCCTGCGGTGTAGCTCCACTTGTTGGGGCTCGCATCGATCAGGTCACGGGTCTGGTCTGGATTACCGTGCAGTACCTCGGGCAGCGGGTCGCGGATCTTGGTTTGCGGCTGGCCGGTGTCGTCGCGGATGAGGTTGCGGTTCTCGTCATAGGCAAGAACTTCACGCGCTGTCAGGTAGTCGACGGGGGCCGCACCGCCACCAGTGCCCGTGGCGAAGAACGAGATGATCATTCGCCGCCTGTGTGTGCCGCCACGATCTGCGCCATCTGCCGCTCGATGACCACCAGCTGCGCCGCGACCTTGAGCGCATCGATCTGGCTCGCACTGCCGGATTTGACCGCGCCGTTGATCCAGCGGGAGAGCTGGTTGAGGTTGCCGCCGACACGGGCAATTGCAAAGGTCAGCTTAGGATCAACACGGGGGGCGGGCTTGCGCCGACGTGCCTCGACCAGCCCCAAGGCCTCTCGCATCAGCGTGGCATTGGGCAGGCCAGCGGCGCACGCTTTGGCCACAAGCGCTGCCTTTTCGGACGGTGTGCATCGAAAGATCACGCTCTCGGAAAGGCCCTCTTTGACGCCGCTTGCGCGCGTCTGGTTGGGGTTTGAAGGGGAGGCTTGCCGCCCCTCACAAGTCCCGCCGATGTAATCGGTGGGTAACCTTGCTCTCTGCTCTTTGTGGGGATCAGTTGCGTTCATGATCTCAGCCCTGCGGCCTCGATTTCGGCGGGGCTGACCAGGTTTGCAGCTAGCAAGGCGGTCACTTGGCCGGGCGTGATGTGACGGCACAGTGGATGGCGATCTGTGACCCATTCGGCCAAGCCTTTCAGCAACTCGGCCTCTTTGGCCTTGCCCGCTTCTCGTGCCTCCTCAACGTCGTGAAGATATTTCAACCAACGGCCAGAGGTGAACCAGTTGTCGGAGAAGCACACCTTGGATCGGGTGAAACCTTCGCTCTCACTCGCATAGGCCCGCACGGCGCCCTCAAGGTCTTTGGCGTCCACACCATCGGCCAGCGCCTGGCGGATTTGTGAAACGCAGACCGCTTTGCCGCGAACGCGATCCTCGGGATAGGCGGACAAAATCTTTTCAGAGACTTCGTCCTCCGCCGCCGCCTTCGCGTGCGAAGGATTTGGTTTTTGATATGGTTTATATCTGTTCTTATAGGATTTGCCCTCAGGGGCAGATGGCTTGCCCTCAGGGGCAAATGCATCATTTTCCCTTTCGGTCGGATCGATTTGCCCATTTGGGCAAATGGAGTTGCCCAGGGCATACCAACAGGTCCGATCATAACGATCATCGCTGAAATTGCCCTTGATGATCAGCTCTGCACTGACCAGCTTTTCGAGCGCTGATCGGATCTGCTTCTCGCTCAGATAGGGGAACAACTCTCCGAAGGCAGAGATCGAATTGTAGGTCCAATACCGCCCGTCGCGAAGGTTGCGACGATTGGCTTGGTTCTTCTCGATCCAGAAGGTGATGTTCTGGAAAATCACCGCTGCATTGAGACCCACACGTCCGGCGATTTTGGGATCAAAGCTATGGCGGCTCATGATTGGCCCCCGAAATACGCACAAACGTGCGAATTTTGTACAGGTTTTGTACGAGAAATCGGCCGTTTCAGCCGATTTCGCCGCGAAAGCGCATGGGACTTTTTGCACGCTTCCGCACAACGTCCTGTAAATAAGCCATATTTTTCAGGCAGTTTTGGCGACCCCGGCAGGATTCGAACCTGCAACCTGCCCCTTAGGAGGGATGCGTTCATAGCGCTATTCCTTTTGTGATTTCTTACTGTTGGGTGTTTGTACAGCGTCATCCGGTACGTGGTTTGTACGAAAACGGGCCCTGATGTCGGCCTCGTCGGTCTCCGCGTGAGCATAGATTCGCATGGGCAAATTNAATCGGCCGTTTCAGCCGATTTCGCCGCGAAAGCGCATGGGACTTTTTGCACGCTTCCGCACAACGTCCTGTAAATAAGCCATATTTTTCAGGCAGTTTTGGCGACCCCGGCAGGATTCGAACCTGCAACCTGCCCCTTAGGAGGGGGCTGCTCTATCCAGTTGAGCCACGGGGTCGTATGGGTGGAATAGTGTCAGGTCACGGGCTTGTCCAGCCAAGCCTACTTACGCCTGAGCGTGTCGCCGGGCTGAATTTTTGGGGTCAGCTCGATACGCTCTCCACCACCACCTGCGCCATCTTCGGCGCTGCGTTCGGCGATGATGCGGGCGGCTGCGCGGCCAATCTCCGCACGGCAAGCGTCCATAGTGGCAAGTTGGCGGGGCAGGCCGTCCAATAGCTCTACCCCGTTGAATCCGGCAAGCCCGATTTGCCCGGGTACGCTGATCCCCTGATCCAGACAATACAGCAATCCGCCTGCCCCGATCATATCGTTGGAATAATACAGAAAATCTATCTCGGGCGTGCGTTTCAGCATCGCTTCGGTCATTTCGCGCCCCTTGGCCAGCGCCGATCCGCCCTCATAAAACTCCCGATCAACGATTTCGACGCCTTCTTTGGCCAGCGCTTCGGTGAACCCTTCAAACCGTTTACGGGCGCGGTGATCCAGCGGCATTTTGGTGCCAAGGAAGCCAATATTGCGATAGCCTGCTTTCAGGATCGCATTGGCCATCTTTCGGCCTGCCCGTCGGTGCGAAATTCCGACACAAGCGTCGATCGCCTGACCGTCTGTGTCCATGATCTCGACCACCGGAATGCCAGCGGCCTTCAGCATCGCCTTGGACGCGTCGGAATGTTCAAGCCCCGCGATGATCACGCCGGACGGACGCCAGGACAGCATCTCATACAGCACTTTTTCCTCGCGCTCGGGCTTGTAGTTCGTAACACCCACAACTGGTTGCAGAGGCGTTTCGTCCAGCACCTCGTTGATGCCGGTCATGACCTCGGGAAACACCATGTTGCTGAGCGAGGGGATGATGACCGCAACCAGATTGACCCGTTGCGAGGCCAAGGCGCCTGCGATCTTGTTCGGCACATAGCCCAGATCTTTGGCCGCCTCCAACACCCGCTCGCGGGTGGTTTGGCTGACATCGCCACGGTTTCGCAACACCCGGCTGACCGTCATTTCACTAACGCCGGAAGCCTCTGACACGTCACGAAGGGTAAGGGGACGGCGATTTCGGGATGGGGCTGTGTCTGTCACGAAGGCATCCTTGCAAATAAGTGGATGCACTTATGTTAGCGATAAAGTTTTTCTTGGCAATGACCTCTTTTCACACCGATGTTAGCCTAACATCGCTATGCCAGACGGGTCAGCAGCGCGTCGTGAATAATCGCACCACCGGCGACCATGCCGGAAAGCTGCGGGACGGGGTTGTTGAAACGCGGGGGCTGACGTGTGCGGTCGCTGACAGCGCCGCCGGCTTCTTCGACGATAAGGCTGCCGGCCGCAACGTCCCATTCCCATGTGGGATGCAAGGTCATCATCGCGTCAAACCGGCCTTCCCCCACCAGCGACAAGCGATAGGCAAGCGATGACCGGAACTTGCGTGAGATGGGTGGAACGGTAGCGTTGATCCAACGCGATGGAACGAAATTGGGTTTTGCGGCCAGAACGGTCGCCCCCTCAAGCTCTGTGCGCTTGCTGACCTCCAGAGGTTGGTGGTTCAGCGTGGCGCCAAAGCCGCGCGCAGCGGCATAGAGCTTATCGCGTAGCGGAAGATAAACCACTGCGGCTTCCACCCGTCCTTTGCGGGCGATAGCAAGTGAATGTGCCCACGTGGTAGATCCTTCGATGAAAGATCGCGTACCGTCGATGGGATCGACGATGAACACGTGCTCGGCAGACAGCCGTTCTGCACCATCCTCTGTCTCTTCCGACAACCAGCCATAGCCAGGCCGCGCGGCGGTTAGTTCTTCGCGCAGCATCTGGTCCACCGCCAGATCGGCCTCGGTCACGGGGCCTTGGCCGCCGGGTTTGTCCCAGCGATCTGCGAACCCATGGAAATAGCGTGCGGCGATCTTGCCTGCGTCCTGCGCGGCGTCGATCAGCAGGGACAGGTCATCAGTCTCCGGCAATGGTCATTCCTTCGACCAGCAAGCTGGGAACCATGCGGCTCAGGTGGGCCTCGGCGTCGTTGGCGGGAATGATCCGGCGCAGCATGTCCCGCAGATTGCCCGCAATGGTGCATTCATTGACCGGATAGGCGATCTGGCCGTTTTCGACCCAGAAACCTGATGCGCCGCGTGAGTAATCGCCTGTTGTCGGATTGATGGTCGAGCCGATCATCGAGGTGACGAGCAAACCGGTTCCCATCTGCGCCGTCAAGTCCATTTTGGTCGATTTGCCTTGTGTTAGGGTCACATTCGAGATTGAGGGCGACGGCGGTGATGATGTGCCTCGCGATGCGCTGGCTGTGCTGTTCAGGCCCAATTTGTTGGCCGTTGCAATGTCCAGCGTCCACCCGGTCAACGTGCCGTTGTCAATGATCTTGCGGACCCGTGTGGCCAGCCCTTCTCCGTCGAAAGGACGCGAACCCGATATGCGCGGGCGGTGTGGGTCTTCGATCAGGTCAATGCCGTCGGGCAAGACCTGCTCGCCCAACGCGTCGCGCAGCCAGGATGAACCGCGGGCGATCATGGCACCGTTGACCGCCGACAAAAGATGTCCGATCAGCGACGAGGAAATCCGCTCGTCATAGAGAACCGGAAAGGCTCCGGTTGGGGGTTTTCGTGCGCCCGCGCGCTGCACCGTGCGCCGCCCGGCCTTCGTGCCAACCTCGACCGCCGAAGGAAGATCGGCCTGAAAACTGCGCATTTCGCCGGCATAGTCACGCTCCATCGTGGCCCCTTCGCCAGTGATTGCAACGGTAGAAATGGCGCGATGGGTGCGCCCGTATCCGCCGGAAAACCCGTTGCTTGTCGCCAGATGGAATTGGTGTCGCCCATATCCGGCAGAACTGCTGGATACCTGCGTCACACCTTCGACCGCCAGCGCAGCGGCCTCTGCTTCGGCAGCATCGCGTTCCAGATCAGCCGGGTCGGGTTCGGCCGTCGGGTCTTGCAGGTCCAACGCAGCCAGATCCCAGTCGCTGGCCAGCATCTCGGCTGTGGCCTGCGCAATATTGGGATCTTCCGGGGCTTCCTTGGCCATCGCGACTGCGCGTTCCGCCATGGTCTGAATGGTTTGCGTCGAAATGTCCGATGCGGAAACACAGGCTTGCCGCTGCCCAACCAGAACGCGCAGACCGATATCGATGTCCTCTGATCGCTCGGCATGTTCCAGTTTCCCGTGCAACACGTCGATCGACACCGATGTCCCGTCAACCGCGAGCGCATCCGCCCCATCGGCCCCGGCCTTCTGGGCGGCGTCCAGCAACTGCTGTGTCAGATCGTCAAGCGTATTTGTCATGTCGGTCCCTTTCCCGGTCGTGTCCCTGAGGTAACGTCAGGGGCGCGTGGTCGCAAGACGTGACTCTGGCCTAAACCACTTTGCTGGGCTAGCACTTAGGGGACAGCACTTAGGGGACAGGAGGAGTGACGATGACAGACATGACCGGAAAAACCGTATTGATTACCGGTGCCAGCCGCGGGATCGGCGAGGCCGCCGCCCATATCTTTGCCCAGGCCGGGGCCAATGTCGTGCTGACGGCGCGTGGGAAATCCCAGATCGACGCGATTGCTGCCGCAATTGGCGACCGCGCCCTCGCGGTGCGATGTGACGTATCAAAATGGGAGGATGTGAAATCTGCCGTTGACGCGGCGGTCGCCAGATTCGGCAATGTCGATGTCTTGATAAACAACGCAGGCGTGATCGAACCGATTGGACCATTGATAGACTCTAATCCGGCCGAATGGGGTCATGTGATCGACGTGAACCTGAAGGGTGTCTATTATGGTATCCGGGCAGTGATGCCGATCATGGCGGCGCAAGGCGGTGGGTCAGTACTGACCATCAGCTCGGGTGCCGCGCATAACGCGCTGGAAGGCTGGGCGCATTACTGTGCGTCGAAGGCAGGCGTGCATATGTTGAACAAGGCGCTGCATCGGGAGGGCGCGGGCAAGGGCATCCGCGCAATCGGCCTGTCGCCAGGCACCGTTGCCACCCAGATGCAACGCGAGATCAAAGGGTCGGGTATCAACGCGGTTGCCCAGCTTTCATGGTCCGAACACATCCCGCCAGAATGGGTCGCCCGCGCGCTGTTGTGGATGTGCACCGAGGATGCAGACGATTTCCTTGGCGAAGAAATCTCGCTGAGGGACGAAGGCATTCGCGAGCGTGCGCAGGTTCGTAGATGATCGACCTCGAAAAGCAGGATGGGGTCTGGATTGTGACCCTAAACCGCCCTGAAAAGGCTAATTCTTTAACGAAGGCGATGCTGGAAGAACTGGCGCAGATCGCCATGGATGCGGCGGGCGAGGCGCGGGTTCTGATTCTGACCGGGACGGGAAAGGTGTTTTCAGCGGGCGCAGATCTGGGCGAAGCCCGCGCAGGTCTTGCCGTAGACGGCGTTTGGGAGCGTCTATCCAATGCGGTCTCGGCGGCGCCGTGCCTGACCATTGCGGCCCTGAACGGGACTTTGGCAGGCGGTGCGTTCGGTATGGCGCTGGCCTGTGACATCCGCATCGCAGTACCCGAGGCGTCATTTTTCTATCCCGTGATGAAGTTGGGCTTTCTTCCGCAACCGTCTGACCCACGTCGCATGGTGGGGCTGATTGGACCAGCACGCACCAAAATCATCCTGATGTCGGGGCAGAAGGTACAAGCCAGCGAAGCGTTGCAATGGGGGCTTGTGGACCGTTTGGCCCCGCGCGACACATTGATAGATGTAGCTTTGGACCTTGCCGATGCTCCGCGTGCTCAGCAGGCAGAACATGTTGCCGAGATGAAGCGGATGATTCCAAAGATAGGCTCTGATACGCCTTAACTTCGTCCCCGGCGGCGACGCGTGCCTTTTGTTACCGCATAGAAGTCGGGCGGCCGTTTGGCCACCCAGGTGATAAACCGTGCCAATGCCGGATAGGATCGTAGCGCCGCAACGGTGTTGAACTGGCGCGCGAGTTCGGCCTCGCTCAGTTCAAGATGGATCTGATTGTGGCAAATCTGATGTAAAAGTACTGTCGGGCCGCCTTTACCACCCCTAAGCTTAGGCACGAGGTGATGCCGACTTTGCGCCACGACAGGTGGAATCGGCCTGCTACATAACGCGCAGATCGGCACAGAATCCTTGCCCTTTGAAGCCAGATCGCTATCCATGCCGGATAGTTTTGCACACTTCCCCGTTTTGGCAAGAGGACACGCATGGAGAACCGCCCGGAAATTCTGGATCAGGCCATCGGCTATTTCAATCAAGCGTGGGAGCTTGCTGAAGGGTGGCTTTTATCACCGGCTGCGTGGTCTCAGTTCGGCTTGCTGGTGGTCGCCTATCTGGCGGCGCATTTGGTTGCCCGTAAACTATCCCCTGTCATCACGCGATTGCTGTCCCCCGCTGGCAGTGCAAAGAGCTTGCTGTCGAAGGCTCGGTTGTTCCTTCTGATTTTCCTGCCGCTGACTCTGCCACTTCTGGCATGGGCGTTTACCGGGATCGGTGAACAGGTTACGCGGTCGTTGTTCGGATCTGGCGCAGTGATCGCGTTTGGTAAACGCGTTTTTTTGTTTCTTGCGATACGCGCACTTGTGAAGCAGGTCCTGAAGGATCCGTTCCTGAAGCTGCTGGGGCGGTATGTGCTGATCCCTGTGGCAGGGCTCTACGTGCTTGGGTTGCTTGAACCGGTCACGACGAAGTTGGAAGAAACCATTGTGCCGCTGGGCAATATGAGCTTCTCGCTTTTGTTTGCATTAAAATTTGTCGTGATCAGTGGCGCAATTTTCTGGCTCGGACGCTGGTCGAATGACCAGACACGACAAGCCATCAAGAAACAGAAAGAGATGCGCCCAGCCACGCGTGAACTGGCTGCCAAGGCGGCCGAGATCGCAATCTTCGGCGTCGCCTTCCTGATTCTGATGAACATCATGGGTATCAACCTGACCTCGCTTGCGGTTCTGGGTGGTGCAATTGGCGTTGGGTTGGGTTTCGGACTGCAACAAATCGCGTCAAATTTCATCTCGGGCGTCATCCTTCTGTTGGAAGGTCAGGCGACCGTTGGCGACTACGTTGAGCTTGACGGTGGCGAGGCGGGCACGATTGTCAAGATGACGGCCCGCGCCGCCATATTAGAGACGTATGATGGCCGTTGGATTGTTGTTCCGAACGAGCATTTCATCACCACCCGTGTCGTCAATTATTCGGATGCGGGTAGCGCAAACCGGTACGAAGCGCCGTTCTCGGTCAGCTATGATTCCGATATCGAGGCGATCCCCGAGCTGATTGAAAAGGCAGTGGCTGAGCTTGATTTCGTTCTGACCGGCACCGAGGAACAAGATCCCGACTGCGAGTTGCGCGCCTTTGGTGACAGTGGTGTGGATTTTGCGGTGGAGTTTTGGGTGAACGGCATCGACGATGGGCGCAACAAGTTTACACCGCGTGTCATGATGCAGGTCTGGAAAACGCTTAAGGCCAACAACATCGAAATCCCCTATCCGCATCGCGTGGTCGAGATGAAAGCGTCTGCCCAGGACACCGCGTGACACAGGCCTTGGTCATCGGTGCCGGACCTGCGGGCTTGATGGCGGCAGGTGAACTGGCGCGGGCTGGGCTATCTATGACGATTGCAGACGCCAAACCTTCACCAGCGCGGAAGTTCCTGATGGCTGGTAAATCCGGGCTGAACCTGACGAAAGCCGAACCTCTGGATGAATTCTTGAGCCAGATTCTAGGGCCGGAACACCTTCGCGAAATCGTCGCGGATTTCGGACCCAAGGCCGTTCAAAACTGGGCGCGTGAATTGGGGCAAGATGTGTTTACCGGATCATCGGGGCGCGTCTTTCCCAAGGCGATGAAGGCCTCGCCCCTTTTGCGCGCGTGGTTGGCCGAGTTGGACAGTCTGGGTGTTCAGATAAGACGGGGCTGGTATTGGACCGGGATCGACGGGCGTGACATGAAGTTCGTAACTCCCGATGGCGATCAGACGCTTCGCCCGGATGTGACCGTTCTGGCGCTGGGTGGGGGTAGTTGGTCACGCTTGGGGTCTGACGGCAAATGGGTCTCTATTCTGGCAGAAAACGGTGTCACCTGCACTTCGTTCTTACCGTCAAACATGGGTTTCGTGGTGAATTGGTCAGACCACATGCAGCGTCATTTCGGGGTTCCGATCAAACCCGTGCGCCTGCATGTGGGCGATATGTCGGTGGTGGGAGAGTTCGTTGTCTCCTCCCACGGCATCGAAGGGTCAGCCGTCTATGCCGTCAGTCGGGAAGTGAGGAACGGGGCGGCGTTGACCGTCGACCTGACACCAGACCGAAGCGAGGCGGATGTAAAGAACCGTTTGGCAAAACCGCGTGGAAAAGCCAGCCTGACAAACCACTTGCGCAAAACCTTGAAGCTGGACCCTGCCAAGATCGCGTTGTTGCAGGAGTTTGGCCGTCCTTTGCCAACAGACACGAAGGTGTTGGCTAAATTGATCAAGGTACTGCCAATCCGACATCAAGGCCCGCGCCCGATCGACGAAGCGATTTCAACCGCAGGCGGCCTGTCATTCGATGCGTTGGATAACGGATTGATGATTAAGGCGCTGCCCGGTGTCTTTGCCGCGGGCGAGATGTTGGACTGGGATGCGCCAACAGGCGGATATCTTTTGACGACCTGTCTGGCGACGGGGCGATACGCCGGACGGGCGGCAGCAAATTGGGCGCAGAATCAGATGGCAGAGACCCGCAGATAAGCCGGTCGGTTTCGCAACGGTTTTGCATAGGCGCGGAAGGCGGCGTTTTCTAATGGGAATCCTGCAGCGATGGCCCAGCTTCCGCAATGTGTGGCCAGAATGTCGGGTACCGTCATTTGATCGCCCATCAGAAAGGGCGTGTCACCTTTGCGACGCATCAGTTCATCAATCGCGCGTGCAAACTCCCATTTCAGGCTCTGTTTCACCTCGGGAACGCGTTTTTCTTCGGGCAGGACAAATGTATGGCGGGCGGCAGTCCAGAGGCTTGCGTCCATTTCATCCAGAATGAAGTGGGTGAAGCCGTCCTGCCGCGCACGGTCAAGCGTGCCAGTGGGATAGGACAACGCGCCGTGTTTGTCGGCCAGATATTGCATGATCGCTGTGCTGTCGGTCAGGGCGGCATCGCCGTCCAGCAGCACAGGAACCTTTCCTGCGGGGTTGAATTTGCGCAATGCGTCAGATTGCGGAGGGTGCGTCAGGCGGTCATAGTTTTGCCCGAGCTCCTCTAACATCCATAAAACGCGGAAGGTGCGGGTCACGGTCGGCCCGATCACGGTGTAAGTCATCTTTTTCCTCCCAGCATGGCCAAGCGTATCAAGGTGCGTTCCATCAGTGCCATCACTGGCGCTTTCTGGGCTGACCGCAAAGTCAGGTCGGTTTCCACCAGAATTTCCAGCGCCTGTTCCAAGCGTCGCAACCCCCATTGCTGGGCTTGCCGCACCATGCGGTCGCGGCTTTTGAAATGCACCGGGGGGCGCAAACGGTTGATGCCTTGGGCTGGTCCGGCCGGGTCGGCGCAGGCTGCATGCAGCGCGCGGAAATGACGGGTGGTATTGATACACAGGCCAACCGGATCGACCCCTTGCGCCTGCAATCGCACCAGAACAGGCCCTATTTCACCTGAACGCCCCTCAGCGGTGGCATGAAGCAGTTGATCCAGACCGGCCTCGGTCGAGGTGGGTGCGACTGCCTGAACGTCCTCGGGGGTAACGGGTGTCGGATCGCCCAACTTATAAAGCCCAAGTTTTTCGACGGTCTGTCGGAAATCACCTGGATCCAGATCGCGCGACAATCCCGTCAGGTCAGTCATCGCCGCAGATGATATGTCCGAGACCCCGGCGCGCTTCAGGTCAGCGTCAATCTCGTCTCGTGTCGGCGGGTCATCGTATATCCCGACCGCATAGGCATTGGGGTGTGTTTCAAAAAGCTTGCGCAGCGCACCACGGTTTTTCAGGTTGCCCGCGGTGATGACAAGTTGCGCGTCGCCATCCTGCCAATCCTCAAGTGCGGCGGTGATGACGCTGGCTGTGGATTCGGTCGCGTCCTCGACAAAGGCAACGCGGGGACCGGGGAAGAAGCTTTGCGACTTGATGGCGTCGGACAGCACTGCTGGATCTTTGCGCAAATCGCCTGCTGCGATCCGGGACAGGCGCATTTCTTCTTCGCCCTGTGGGCCGATCAGGTTGGCAATTAATTCTTGCCGTTTTAGGGCCACGCGCATCGCGTCGGAGCCAAAAATTAAAACGCCGGTGCGACTGGGATCAGGCTTGGCAAAATACTTTACGGCGTCGCGCGGCGCGAGCTTCATGAGTCCCAACCTGCGAACGTGGCGGTGAATCGCGTGACCATCATATCGGCGAGTGACACCATCAAGCGCCGATTTGCATCCCGTTCAACTGATGCCGTCGACACGGTTGAGCCTTCGGTGGAATAGGACGCGAAGCTTGACAGGCTGCCACTTTCCACCACGTCGCCCGTTGCGACTGACGTGACGGAAAACTCAATCGCACCAAGGATTTGGGTGCGAGTGATTTCTTGCCTTGGGGTCACACCGACATCCTCAGATCGGGTGGTGATGGTATAGCTCAGCTTGTACGGGGCTGATAGGTTGCGGCCCAAACGTTCTTCCAGGCGTTTTACCAATTCATAGCTGTTGGCGTCAGAAGGCGCGGCCACGGTCACAGCACCGCGCAGACCATCCGCCGACCCACCTGGTGCATAGACCGGAGAGAATCCGCAGGCGGACAGCGCCGCCGAGGCGACCAGTGAGGTCAGGATAAATCGACGATTAGACCACGACATTCACGATGCGCCCCGGAACCACGATGACTTTCTTGGGCAACTTTCCATCAAGCGCCCTGATCACAGCATCCTCGGCCAGCGCCAGTTTTTCAACCTCGGCCTTGTCCATATCCTTCGGCACGCTGATTTCTGCGCGCCGCTTGCCGTTGATCTGGATGGGCAGGGTGACTGTGTCGTCGACCAGCATCGCCTCGTCCGCTTTGGGCCATGGGGCTTGGGCCGCCAGCCCTTCTCCACCCAGCATTTGCCAGATTTCTTCCGACAGGTGCGGGGTCATCGGGCTCATCAACTGGGCCAGTGCGCGCATTGCTTGTTTCTGGGCCTTACCGCCAGCTTTCGACTTCGCGATGGCGTTCTGAAAGGCGTAAAGCTTGGCGATGGCGGCGTTGAATCCGAAGCTTTCAATGCCCATGGTCACGTCGTGGATCGCCTTGTGCATGGCACGCAGAAGATCAGCATCGTCGCCGTCGGCATCGTCCATTTCCGCGATCTTGGTGGCGGTGGCGTGGACGCGAGCCAAGTGCTTGGCTGCGGCTTCCGCACCCGAGGCCGTCCATTCCACATCGCGTTCGGGGGGCGAATCGCTCAGCACGAACCAGCGCGCGGTGTCGGCCCCGAAGGATGAGATGATCTGAGCTGGATCAACCACGTTCTTCTTGGATTTCGACATTTTGGCCGAAGGGATGACCTCGACCTCGGTCCCGCAGGCCCCAAGGCGCGCACCGCTTTCGGTCCACTCGATGTCTTCGGGCAAGTGATACACAGGCCGGTCGTTTTCATCGCGCGTGACATAGATCTCATGTGTGACCATGCCTTGGGTGAACAATGCGTTGAACGGCTCGATCGCTTTGTCGGGTAGATGGCCGCAGATGTTCATCGCGCGGGCGAAGAAGCGGGAATAGAGCAGGTGCAGGATCGCGTGTTCGATGCCGCCGATATACTGGTCGACATTCATCCAATAGGACGCGTCGTCCATATCCGTGGGCGTGTCGGCATTCGGAGACGTGAAGCGCGCGAAATACCAGGACGAATCGACAAACGTGTCCATCGTGTCGGTTTCGCGCTGGGCAGGCTTGCCGCAGGACGGACATTTGCAGTTGCGCCAGGTGGAGTGACGGTCCAGCGGGTTGCCGGGTACGTCGAAGGTGACGTCCTCGGGCAGTTTGATCGGCAGATTCTCTTTCTTTTCAGGGACAACGCCGCAATCGGGGCAATGAACGACAGGGATCGGGCACCCCCAATAGCGTTGGCGGCTCAGCCCCCAGTCGCGCAGGCGGAATTTCTCGACCCCTGTGCCCCAGCCAGCCTTTTCGGCAAAACTGATCGTCGCCTCAATCGCCTCGTCACCCGTGGCCTCGTCCAATCCGGCGAAATGATTGATCCACTTCACTTTTTCCGTCTTAGGCGGCACGAAGGCTTCTTTTTTGACGGGTGAGGGGTCTACCAGCGACAGGAACGTGTCGATCACCGGCAAGTCATACTTGCGGCAGAAGTCCAGATCCCGCTGGTCATGGGCCGGGCAGGCGAAGATCGCGCCGGTGCCGTAATCCATCAGGATGAAGTTGGCGATCCAGACCGGCAGTTCCCAGTTTGGGTCCAGCGGGTGTATCACGCGGAGGCCGGTGTCGTAGCCCAGCTTCTCGGCGGTTTCGATGGCTTCTTCCGTGGTGCCGCCCTTGCGCATGTCGGCGAGTTTGGCGGCAATCTCGGGGCTCTCGACCTCAAGTGCCTTGGAAATGGGGTGGTCGGGCGAGATACCGATGAAGGACGCGCCCATCAGCGTGTCGGGGCGGGTCGTGTAAACCTCAATCTCGCCACCATCCACACGTTCAAAGCTGAATTGCAGACCTTGCGAGCGGCCAATCCAGTTGGCCTGCATGGTGCGCACCTTCTCTGGCCAGTTGTCCAGCCCGTCCAGCGCCTCCAGCAACTCGCCGGAATAATCCGAGATCTTGAAGAACCATTGCGTCAGGTCGCGACGTTCGACCGGGGCACCGGATCTCCATCCGCAGCCGTCAATCACCTGTTCATTGGCCAGAACGGTCATATCGACCGGATCCCAGTTCACCGTGGCGTTCTTGCGGTAAACCAGCCCGCGCTCCATGAAATCAATGAACATCGACTGCTGCTGGCCGTAATATTCCGGGTCGCAGGTGGCAAATTCGCGGCTCCAGTCAATCGACAGGCCCAACGGCTTCATCTGGCCCTTCATCGTCTTGATGTTGTCATAGGTCCACGTGCCCGGGTGGCCACCTTGTGCCATCGCGGCGTTTTCCGCAGGCATCCCGAACGCATCCCATCCCATCGGGTGCAACACACTGAAACCACAGGATGATTTGTAACGTGAGATCACGTCGCCCATGGTGTAGTTGCGCACGTGACCCATATGAATCCGGCCCGACGGATAAGGAAACATCTCTAGCACATAATACTTGGGGCGCGTTTCATCGCGCTTGGCGGTGAAAATTCCGGCCTTGTCCCAGGCTTCTTGCCATTTCGGTTCGATATCGGCGGCTGTGTATCGCGACATGCGGCTTGGTCCTTGATGTAGAAACGCCGGGCAACTGGCCCGGCGCTTGTCTTATTCCTATGGTCGATCCGGGTCTAGAGGTTGCCGTCACGAATCCGCAGCTGGCGCGCGCGGGTCAGGATCGCATCCTCGACCTTGCGCACGGCTTCGGCGCTTGCGGGGCCGGAGCTGGTATAAAGCGCAACTGACAACGACCGCGCATCCAACGCGGGGTCGCGCACATAAACGGTGGCTTTATGGGCGGTGCCGCCACCGGGCGGGCGACCAAAGCCAAAGACGATAATGCCCGAGAACGGGTCAGCGGCCTGAACGGGCATGAAGCTCAGCACATCCAGCGAGGCATTCCAGATATACCGGTTAACCTCGACCGTGGTGTTGGGATCATCCACATTTGCAAACAGATCCCAGATCGTCTCACGCCGTTCTTCTGCCTGAGGTGAATGCTGAACCGTGTTGCCTTGTTTCTGGCCACCGCCGAATCCCAAGGATCCGCTGCCGCCACCACAGGCCGACAGCCCCAGTACACCAATCAATGAAATCCCGAATGCGACCGACCTGAAGATGCGCATAAAAAAGCCCCGTTTCCTCAATTTCCTCTTGTTAGTATATAAGGCCATACGGGCGGGCAAGCGTTTTCCCAACCAGAGCTTTTGTGGGCCAAGACGCTGGAAAAGAGCGGGAATACTGTGATCCCGAAGCAGCGGTCTGAGAAACTGTGGCATAGAAGCACCAATTTCAGCCGCAATCCGATTTCTGGTTTCGCATTTCTTGCAAACACCGGCGGAAAGGTAGATTGAACCATCATACTCAATTCGGATTTCCCTGAATTGAGGTGCACTATTGAAACACATGAGGGAAAACGAAATGAAAAAGATTCTTCTCGCATCGTCCGCACTGGTTGCTTCGGCTGGCTTTGCCGCCGCTGACATCAGCTTCTCGGGCGAAGCCGGTATCGGCTTTAAATACATGGACGTTGCTGTTGGTGACGACTGGACGCTGGACCACTACCTGACTCTGTCGGTTGCAATGACCGGTGAAACCGATGGCGGCCTGGGCTTCGGCGCAGAAGTTGACATCACCTCGACCGCTGGTGGCGGCGCAGTTGACGATTCTTCGGCTTACATCGAAGGCGGCTTCGGCAAGTTCTCGGTCGGCGCTGTTGGTTCGGCTGTTGATGCAAAACTGGGTCTGTCGGACATCGGTTACGGCGGTATCGGCACCGACAACCTTGCAGAAACTCTGGTCGACATTGCTGACCAAGGTAACATGATGTACGAAGGCACCTTTGGTGACTTCGGGATCGCAGTTTCGCACGACTTCAACGGCACCGACATCACGTCGATCGCAGCCACCTACTCGATGGGTGACTTCAACGTTGGTCTGGGTTACGACGATTGGGGTGTTGTGAACGCCAGCACGTACCACGTGAAAGCCGGCGCTAACATCGCTGACTTCTCGGTCAACGCTCTGTATTCGCGCAACAGCGACATCGACACCACAGCTTACGGTATCCACGGTGCTTACACCATGGGCGCAGTTGTTGTAAGCGCAGCTTACTCGAAGCTTGAAGTTGGTGCAGCTTCGACTGATGCATACGGTCTGGGTGTTGCATACGACCTGGGTGGCGGCGCGACCTTCAAAGCCGGTGTTGGCGAAGTTGGCGGCGCGACCAAAGCCGACCTCGGCATCATCATGCTGTTCTAATCCTAACGGATTATTGAATAGGGAAGAGCGGGCCTTGTGCCCGCTCTTTTCTTTTGGGACACCTGTGTTTGAAAGTTCTAGCTACAAGGTGACCCATGCCACTTTCCGACATTCAGGATCGCATTGCCAAGGAAGAGGCTCGCGTTGGCCGTGCGCCCGGTTCGACCAAACTGATCGCCGTGTCCAAGGTTCAACCTCTGGAACGCGTAGTCGCGGTTCTGCAAGAAGGCCACCGTGTCTTTGGTGAAAACAAGGTGCAAGAGGCCGCCGGCAAGTGGCCGGATCTGAAAGAGCGGTTCGATGGTGTCGAGCTGCATCTGATCGGTCCGCTGCAATCCAACAAGACCCGTCAGGCGATGGGCTTGTTCGATTTGATCCATTCCGTCGACCGTCCCAAATTGGCCCGCGCCATTGCCCGTATAGCGGAAGAAGAAGGCCATTGTCCGAAGCTGTTTGTTCAGGTGAACACCGGCGAGGAGCCCCAGAAAGCAGGTATCCTGCCCGACGATCTGGATGATTTCGTCAGCGAATGTCGTGATCTGGGCCTGCCAATCATCGGTCTGATGTGCATTCCGCCGGTGGAAGAAGAGCCGACCTTGCATTTCGCTGTGCTGGCCAAGATGGCCAAACGCAATGGGTTGGAACAATTGTCGATGGGTATGAGCAGTGATTTTGAGCGTGCGATAGCTCAAGGTGCGACCCATGTGCGTGTCGGATCCGCAATTTTTGGTGAACGGGACTACGGTTAGGGGCCTTGCCCCTCGCGGCATAGCCGCTCACCCCAGGATATTGTGGGACAAGAAAAAGGTCTAGCGGACAATAATGCGGCTGTGGGGCGTCCAGTGAGACAGAATCCAACGCAAGTCTTTGGGGGCGAAGGCCAGACACCCGGCTGTCGGATGCCGTGGTTTGCGCCATTGGTGGATGAAGATTGCAGAACCTTTGCCCGGTTTGGCATCGGGCCAATTCCAGTCGCTGATCAACACCACGTCGTAAAGCCGGGCGGTCATACGTAGCTTTTCGTGGCTGAATGGATGGTTGTAGGACGACAAGCCGTGATTATAGGCCGGGTCGGTCGGATCATCGGACCAGACGTCCCGCGGGCCAATTGGATCTAGGGAAAGCGGCGTGTCAGGTGCTTTCGTTCGGTCCGCACGATAGCGACCACCAACGATCCACCACACCCCGCGCGGAGTGGCTAAATCGCCTTCGTGTTTGTCATTCGTCATGCCGCCGCGTCCTATGGCGATGGGGAGTTGTCGCCCCATAAAGTGTGCGCGCCAGCGAGTGACGACCATGTCCGTGCGTCGCGGGATCACAGGAAATGTCCGGATTTACGGGCCTTGGTGGCGAGATATGCTTTGTTGTGGGTACTTTTCCCAACCTTCAACGGCACCCGATCTGTCACCTGAATGCCCGCTTCGTTCATCATTGCGACCTTGCGCGGGTTGTTGGTCATCAAGCGCACCGAGGAAAACCCCAATGACTTCAAGATCATCGCACCGATGCGGAAATCCCGTTCGTCATCTTCGAAGCCCAGGCGGTGGTTGGCTTCCACCGTGTCAAATCCCTGATCTTGTAGAGAATAGGCGCGCATTTTATTCGCCAATCCGATGCCGCGACCTTCCTGATTCAGATAAAGCAACACTCCGTGCCCGTCTTGTCCGATCATGTTCAAAGCCGTGTGTAGCTGCGGGCCACAGTCGCACTTCAGGCTGCTCAGTACATCGCCCGTGAAACAGGCCGAATGCAACCGTGCCAGCACTGGTAAGTCGCGCGACGGGCAGCCAATTTCAACCGCATAGTGCTCTTCGCTGCCGTCATCTGGGCGGAAAATATGCAGGCGTCCGGCTTCGCTGACGGTCAGGGGCAAACGCGCATGGACGACAGGAGCAAGGGAGAGGACATCAATCATTTCCTTGTCCAGCGAGACATGAGTCAGGTTCTTTGCAGAGGCAATTTCAGGTGTGTTAGTGACTTCGATCACGACTGTCGCTGGCAGGAGGCGCGCAGATTTGCAAAGTGCAATAGATTGCGCTTCAAGCCCGTCTTCACCACCGCGAAGGGTGCGAAATGGTCCCTTCATGGGGTGGGCAAGATCATCCGCAGGATCGGCGACCGAAGAAATCCAATCAGTTCCGGCATCGCGCGGAAGTTCGATTCGAGCCACGAGGTTGGAATAGGCGCGCGCTTTCAGCGTGTCCGCCCGCCGAGGCGTGATGGCCACAACTGGAGCGCCCAGAGCGCGCATTTCGTTTAAACGTCCGGATGACAGTGTTTCAGCCGCCGCAACCAGCACAGCACGGCCATCACACGTCAAAACCACCGGCACCCCCATGCGCAAATCGGCGCGTGCGCGGGCCAGAAGCTCGGTCTGATTTGGGGCAAGTGTCATTGGCATCCTTTCACGTCTCATACCTAGGACGAACTGTCACGATATGAAACATTTACCGGTGAAATGACACGAGGCCGTGAGACTTCTGTTGCAAATCTTGCCAATCGCGTGAGGGGGTAACATCTGTTTTATCAGCACGACAGAGGAGGGCGACATGTCCACGCTGAAAAAAATACTGCTGGTTGATGACGATGAGGATCTGCGCGACGCGTTGGCCGAACAGCTTCTAATGACCGAGGATTTCGATGTGTTCGAGGCGGGCAATGGGGCCGAGGCGCTGACCAAGTCGAAGGAGGCCATCTATGACCTCGTGATCCTTGATGTGGGCCTGCCGGATACGGATGGCCGCGAGCTATGTCGCGTGATGCGCAAGCAGGGGGTTAAGTGTCCAATCCTGATGCTGACCGGCCATGACACGGATGCCGACACCATTTTGGGTCTTGATGCGGGTGCCAATGACTATGTATCGAAGCCTTTCAAATTCCCGGTGCTTCTGGCCCGTATTCGCGCCCAATTGCGCCAGCATGAGCAAAGCGAAGATGCGGTGTTCCAGCTTGGGCCGTACACGTTTAAGCCGTCGATGAAGATGCTTATTACCGAGGAAGACCGGAAGGTTCGTCTGACCGAGAAAGAGACGAACATTCTAAAGTTTCTCTATCGCTCAAACGACGGTGTGGTGGCGCGCGATGTGCTGCTGCACGAGGTCTGGGGCTATAACGCCGGGGTCACAACCCACACGTTAGAGACACATATTTACCGCCTGCGCCAAAAGATTGAGCCTGATCCGTCAAACGCGCGGTTGCTGGTGACGGAAAGCGGCGGGTATCGGTTGAACGCCTAGAGTTCCCTCGTGTCCGGGGTTACGGGCACATTCCTCCCTGATGGACTGGCCGGGCCTTCGTGCCCGGTCTTTTTTGGCTGGCCGCATAGCGGACAAGTAGCTCCCCGGACTATTAAATGCGAGCGCGATGCTGCTTCGCTCGATCGGTTCTTGAGAGGCTTTTTTAACGTCGCGCGTCCGGACCACATAAACAAGCAATTGGCTCGGAAATATCCGATTGATAGCTTACTGGGGTCGAAGCAGCTGCAAGTGCGTCCATCTTCTTCGCCAGTTTAATATCCAAGTTCGTTAGACCGTCGGCGTCGTGCGTCACTAAAGTGACGTCAACAGTTCGATAGACATTGAGCCATTCCGGGTGATGGTTCCACTTCTCACACCAAATCGCGACGCGGGACATCCAACCCCAAGCCTCTACAAAATTAGAGAAAATATACACCTTCCGGATTGCATCACGGTCCGCGACCGCTCCCCAACCGACCTCTCCCAACGGGATGAGATGTTCGTGACGTTCTTCGGGTGTCAAAGTATCTGCCATTTTCAGCTTCCTCCACTCAAAGAGTATAACTCGCCGAACGGCCGACGGATATCTGTGTCTGTTCCGGGCTCTGCGCCTACGTTCATTCAGGAAACACGATATTGTTTTAACTCCGACCTGACTGTCGTGTCCCAAAGGGCTTGTCACCTCAAACATTAAACAACATGCCCACCCCATACGCCAAGCCCGCCGCCGCGCCTCCAATCAACATGGTCTCAAATGCGGATCGCCACCATGGGCTAAGGGACCAGTGGCTTTTCAGGGCACCGATTGAAAAGAAGCTGGCCATGGTCATCCAAGCCGAGATGGTGAAGGCACTGTCGAGCTTTAGGATGAACGGCAGAAGTGGAATCATGCCGGCCACAAGGAAAGACAAGAAGGTGGTCATTGCCGCGCGCATGGGGTGCGGGTCGATGCCGCCCAAACCGTATTCTCCATCCATCATCAGGTTGATCCAGCGTTCTTTGTCTTGTGTCACTGCGTCTGTCGCGTCGTCCAAAATGCGGTCACTTAGCCCTTTTTGCGCAAGGATTTCACGCACTTCGAGCCATTCGCCTTTCGGGTGGATCCGGATGTGTTCTTCTTCGATCTTGCGGATGCGACGATAGTTGTCCTGCTCGGCTTTGGTGCCGGAATAGGCAGCAGCAGCCATAGAAAACCCATCGGCCAGCACATTGGCCAAACCCAGAACGACAATGATGAATGGTGACAGTCCAGCCCCCGCCACACCGGCCACAATGGCGAAGGTCGTGACCGACCCATCAATGGCCCCATAGACTGCATCGCGCAGCACCCCTTTGCCCGGGGGCGCGCCAATTCGGGCGGTGATTTCCTGTGGGCTGTGACCGTGATCGGACATGGCTGACCTCCGTTGAGGTCAGTTTGCAGCTTGGGGCAATTGCTCGCCTTAAGGCAGATCAAAGCGTACGCGGCCCAACAGAACGACGCTTAGTCTTCTGGTCGAACCGCCTCATCCCCCAGCAAATACCTTGGCCCGGCGCCATTCTCAGCAGCCACATCGTCTGGGTTGTATAGCGCGCAGCGGTCCAATGACAGGCAGCCACAACCAATGCACCCGTCCAGCTTGTCACGCAGGCGGGTCAGCGCCGCGATCTGGTCATCGAGTTCTGCGCGAAAATCCTGTGAAATCGCGGTCCAGTCTTTTGCAGTGGGCGTCCGTCCTCGGGGCAGGCGGCCCAGAACTTCGCGAATGCGATCGAGGGTAAAGCCAAACTTCTGCGCGATCATGACAAAGCTCAACCTGCGGATGTCGGATCGCAGAAATCGCCGTTGCCCACCCGCGTTACGTTCGGGTGCGACCAGCCCCTGGGTTTCGTAATACCGGATCGCGGACACGGCCAGTCCGGTGCGGTTTGCCAAGGTTCCGATGGAAATTTCGTTTCTACGTTCCATATTTCCTCAAAAAAGCTTGAGCTAAAGTTAGCTTTAGGAATTATCAACCGAGTCGCAACGAAGATCAAGGAGGCCAAAATGGCAAATCTAGAGCATGTGAATGTGACTGTAAGCGATCCAAAGGCGACAGCCGCTTGGTTGGGCGCCGTGTTTGATTGGAAAATCCGTTGGGAAGGCGATGCGATGTCGGGCGGGCATACCGCCCATGTGGGCGATGACAGCAGCTATGTGGCTCTATACACGCCCAATCGGGTTATCAACGACCCTCAGCATTCCTATACGACCCGCGCTGGTTTGAACCATGTGGGGGTGACGGTGGATGATATCGATGCGGTTGAAACGCGGGTGAAGGCGGCCGGGTTCACACCGCATAATCATGGGGATTACGAACCCGGGCGGCGCTTCTATTTTGACGATCATGATGGCGTTGAATGGGAAGTGGTATCCTACAACTGATGAAACGGGGCGGGGTAAACTCGCCCCTGTTCACTTTTTGCCCCATCCTCTATGGTCGCCCTAAATGCGCGTTCACCGGAGGATAACATGAGCTTCACCCTGGCCACTTGGAACATCAACTCGGTCCGACTGCGCGAGCCGATCGTGCAGAAGCTTTTGGCCGAAGAAGGCCCCGATGTGCTGTGCCTTCAGGAATGCAAAAGCCCGGTCGAAAAGATCCCTATGGAAGGCTTTGCCGCTCTTGGGTACACCCATATGGTGGCGCGTGGGCAGAAGGGTTACAACGGCGTCGCAATCCTGTCGCGCCTGCCGATGAAAGAAGTGGTGAGCTTTGATTTTGCCGGTCTTGACCATGCCCGTCACATCGCGGGGCAATTGGAAAACGGTGCCACGATCCACAATTTCTATGTGCCTGCAGGTGGTGACGTCCCAGACCGCGATGTGAACGAGAAGTTTGGTCAAAAACTCGACTATCTGACCGACATGCGCGACCAGTTCTTTGCAGAGAAACCGAGTAAATCCATTCTTGTGGGAGATCTGAACATTGCCCCACGCGAAGACGATGTTTGGTCTCACAAGCAGCTTCTGAAAGTGGTCAGCCACACGCCGGTCGAGGTCGAGGCGCTGGCGCAGGTGCAGGACGCCGCGAAATGGGTCGATATCACCCGCCAAGACATCCCCGAAGGGCAGCTTTATTCATGGTGGAGCTATCGCGCGAAGGATTGGAGTGCTGCAGACAAGGGGCGTCGGCTTGACCACATCTGGGCCACGCCAGACATTTCGAACGCAGGTCATGCGTCGCGCGTCTTGCGCGATGCACGCGGGTGGGAGAAGCCGTCGGATCACGCACCGGTCTTTGCGACTTTCGACCTTTAAAACCGTCAGGGCAGGGGGCATATAAGCCTCAACGCATTTGAAGGAGCTTGAGCAATGGAACTCGAACTGGGTGGCGCACCGGCCACAGCTGATCTGATCAAGGATGTCGGCGAGGCGACCTTCATGCAGGATGTGGTCGAAGCCTCGCAAGAGGTGCCGGTCATTGTCGACTTCTGGGCACCGTGGTGTGGCCCCTGCAAACAACTTGGCCCTGCATTGGAAGCCGCCGTGACCGAAGCGGGCGGCAGGGTGCGCATGGTCAAGGTAAATGTTGACGAAAACCAGATGATCGCAGGCCAATTGCGTGTGCAGTCGATCCCAACCGTCTATGCATTTTGGCAAGGCCAACCTGCTGATGGGTTTCAGGGCGCGCTGCCAGCGTCCGAAGTGAAAGAGTTCGTCAATCGTGTTGCGGCTTTAGGTGGCGACGCGGATAACGGACTGGCAGATGCCATTGCCGCCGCCGATGAGATGCTGGAAGCTGGTTCAGTTGAGGACGCAGCCCAAACTTATGCCGCCATTCTTGAAGAAGACCCCAACAATGCCGCTGCTTTTGGCGGATTGGCGCGTGCGCATCTTGCAAAAGGCAATGCGGACGAGGCCGAGGCCGTTCTGAATGGTGCCCCTGCAGAAATCTCGGACGCGCCGGAATTGGAAGCCGTTCGGGCAAAGATCGAACTGGCACGTCAGGCAGAAAGCGCAGGGCCGGTTGCCGAACTGCGTGCCGCTGTAGACGCAAATCCAGACGACCACCAATCCCGGTTTGATCTGGCTGTCGCTTTGAATGCATCCGGTGATGTGCAGGCAGCCGTCGATGAACTGTTGGAGCTTTTCCGCAGGGATAGAGACTGGAACGATGCTGCTGCCAAGGCGCAGCTGTTCACAATTTTCGATGCACTGGATGCGAAAGATCCCATTGCGTTGACTGGCCGGCGCAAGTTGTCGTCGATGATCTTTGTGTGATCGGTCAAGCCGCGTTAGAGTGGTCTTATGATCTCTGCCGCTGACCTGCCAGATTTTCTGCCTCTTTTCCCGTTGCCGGGTGCGCTGTTGTTGCCGCGCGGTCGGTTGCCCCTGCATGTGTTTGAACCGCGATATCTTGCGATGTTCGATGATGCGTTGAAGACGCCCGAGCGTTTGATCGGGATGATCCAGCCCATGGGCGACAACGATCAGGATGCGGCCCGGTTACACGCTATCGGGTGTGCTGGACGCATCACCTCGTTCACCGAAACCGAGGATGGGCGTTATATGATCACGCTGACCGGCATTTCGCGCTTTCGCCTTGGCGCGGTGCAGGAGGGGTTCACGCCCTATCTGCGCACTGAAGCCGGTTGGCGCAGTTTTGATCGCGATCTTGGCCAACCCGAACATGATCCAGATTTGGACCGAGACGCATTTTTCAAGCTGCTTGAGCGGTATTTCGAACTGGAAGAGCTGCAAACTGATTGGGACAGTCTGCAAACCGCGGAAGACGAGTTGATGATCAACGCCCTGTCGATGTTGTGTCCGTTTGATCCTGAAGATAAGCAGGCGTTGCTTGTGGCGCCGTCCCTGAGCACCCGCCGCGAGACCTTGGTCACGTTGATGGAATTTTCCCTGCGCCAAGGTGTGGGTAAGGAGAAAGTGCAATGACTGAGGCGCCCACCACAGAATTTGACCGCCGCATGATCGAAGCGCTGGTTTGTCCCGTTACACAAACGGTGCTGCGCTATGATGCTGAAAAACAAGAGCTTGTATCGAAAGCGGCGCGCCTGGCGTTTCCGATCCGAGGCGGTATTCCGGTGATGTTGGTGGACGAAGCGCGCAAGATCGAAGACTGACGCACTAGATCTGGCGACCTTGCAGCAATCGCGGCAGATCGCCGGTCAGACCGGCCGCTTCACGAATAAATCCCCGGCGCAGACCCGGCATCGCATTCACAACACCCAACCCCAGATCGCGCACCGTTCGCAAAATCGGGTTGTCATTTGAAAACAGACGGTTGGTGGCTTCCGTCACGGCCACCATCTGGGCCACATCAAACCGGCGCCACTGCTGATATCGTTCCAGCACATCAAGACGACCGATGTCCTCACCACGACGGCGGGCATGGGTCAGCACTTCGGCCAGCGCGGCCACATCTTTTAGGCCTGCGTTCAAACCTTGCCCCGCAATCGGGTGCAAACCGTGCGCTGCATCGCCCACCAGCGCCAGACGTTCTGCGAAAAAGGTATTCGCGACGGTCAGGTTCAAGGGATACGTAAATCGCTTGCCCGCAAGGCTGATCTGGCCAAGGAACGACCCGAAGCGAGGGCGCAGCTCCTCAAGATACCCGTCATCTTCCAGCGCATGAATGCGGGCAGCTTCCGCATGGGTTTCGGTCCATACAATCGAACTTTGATTGCCTGGCAGCGGCAAAATAGCCAGCGGGCCAGAAGGCATAAAGAACTGATGCGCTGCCCCGCGATGCGGCAGCTCATGGTCGATCGCACACACCAGCGAGGTTTGCCCGTAATCGTGTCCAAACCGCCCGATACCAGCCCGTTCCGCTGTGCCGGACCGCCGTCCGTCACACCCAACGACAATGCACCCCGATAGGCGTTTGCCCGAGGCGAGCGTCAGCGCGACCGTGGCCGGTCCGATCATTTGTTCGACCACAGTTTCTTGATCCAGAAGGGTCACTTTCGGATGGGCTTCGACGGCGTCGATCAGGGCGCGTGACAGGAATCGGTCTTCGACCATGTATCCCATTGGACCTTCGTCGATCTCGGCGTGATCGAACTCTAACACAAACGGGCCGGGGCCTTCGCCCGGCCGACCGTCCGAGATGCGAATATCCAGCAAGGGTTGAGCATTGGGTGCAACCGTGGGCCAGACGCCTATGGCTGACAAAAGCCGTTGCGACGCGAGTGCCAACGCATAGCCGCGCCCGTCAAAATCATCACCAGCACGCGCATCTTTAGGCAGCGCGTCGATAATGGTGACGGTAAAGCCAGTATCGGCCAACGCAAGCGCCAAAGCCGGGCCATTCAATCCTCCACCTACGATCAGAATATCGGCATCAAGTTTCATATTGCCTTTTTGAACCCGTTGACGGGGATTGTCCATGTGCGCAACCGCCGCTACCGTCTCCATCATGCAGGACGGGAGGGATTGATGAACAACCAGTGGCTGACCATGAGCATGGGCGATCTGGGGCGGGGGATCAGTGTGGGCGACATAGACCCTGTTGCGCTGACTGAAACCTATCTGGGCGCGATCAAAGCGCATAAATTTCAAGATCGCATCTATGCGCGACTTACCGAATCCCGTGCACTGGCCGAAGCAGAGGCCGCGTCAAAGCGGGCTGCGTCTGGGCATCGTCTGGGCTTGCTGGACGGGGTGCCGATCAGTTGGAAAGACTTGTTTGATACGGCTGGTGTTGCGACCGAAGCGGGGTCCGCGCTGTTGAAGGACCGCGTGCCGAAACGCGATGCCGAGGTTTTGCGCAATGCCACCGCGCAGGGACTTGTCTGCCTTGGCAAAACACACATGAGCGAGCTTGCCTTCTCGGGCCTTGGATTGAACCCTGTGACGGCGACCAGCCCTTGCGTGAACGACTATGACGCGGTTTCTGGCGGGTCCAGCTCAGGTGCGGCGACCTCGGTGGCGTTCGGTTTAGCAGCTGGGGCGGTGGGGTCTGATACGGGTGGATCGGTGCGCATTCCAGCGGCTTGGAATGACCTTGTGGGGTTGAAAACCACCTCGGGTCGGGTGTCATCAAAGGGTGTTGTGCCCCTAGCGGCGCGGTTCGATACGGTGGGGCCGCTGTGCCGCACTGTGGAAGATACCGCACTGATGCTGGCCGTGATGGAGGGCCGGATTGCTGTGGATCTGCGAGGTGCCAGTTTAAAAGGCACTCGTCTGTTGGTTTTGGAAAACGGGCTGCAGGGCGCGCGTGGTGACCCGTCCGCCGGGTTCGAAAGCGCCATAGGGCGCCTGATGGACGGGGGGGCCGTGGTTCGTCGCGCTCATTCAGCTATTGTGGACGAAGCGCTCGCCATGTCCGGCGTGTTGTTCACAACCGAGGCATACGCCACATGGCAAGACGAGATCGAAGCGCGCCCGGACTTGATGTTTTCCGAAGTTCTTGAACGATTTCGCGCGGGCGGGCAGTTCTCTGGCGCGGAGTATGTTCGGGCGTGGCAACGGCTGGACCAGATCCGTGATGAGTATCACGCCGCGATTGCCGGTTATGACGCCGTAGTGATGCCGACTTCGCCCATCATGCCGCCCATTGTTGAGCGTCTGCTGGAAGATCATCACTATTACGTCGAAGAAAACCTGTGGGCGCTGCGCAATACCCGCATCGGTAATCTGATGGGGTCCTGTGGCCTGAGCCTGCCAACGGGCTTGCCATCCACCGGGATAATGCTGTTGGGCGCACCTATGGCCGAGGAACGATTGTTGCGATTGGGGGCGGCAGCCGAGGCCGTGTTGGCCTAAAAGCCACAACCGTATGTCACAACCACCGAAAATCGCGGCGTTTTTCTGGACCCGCCACAGATTGCGAGCTATCCTTGGTTCAAACGGGGCGAAATGATCCCGAGATCTGAGGCAGTATAGTGACGTTCCAATGACGTTTCCCGAGCGGTATTCCAGCTTGCCCGAGTATGCATTTCCGCGCCTGCGGAGCCTTCTTGACGCCCATAAACCGGGCGGCGAGGTGATGCATATGACCATTGGCGAGCCGAAGCATCCATTCCCCGAATGGCTGCCGCAGGTTATTTCCCAACATACTGAAGAATTTGGAAAATATCCGCCGAATGACGGGTCAATCGAGCTTTTGCAAGCTATCGCAGGCTGGCTGTCGCGCCGTTATGGGGTTCAGATGGACCCGACAACACAAGTCATGGCGCTGAACGGTACACGGGAAGGCTTATTCAACGCGCTTCTGGCGCTTTGCCCGGAACAGACGGCGCAGGGGCAGCAGCCCGTCGTTCTGATCCCGAACCCGTTTTATCAAGTCTATGCGGTTGCGGCGGCGACGGTCGGGGCAGAACCGGTTTTCCTGTCCACATCGGCTGCAACCGGGTTTTTGCCGGACTATTCGCAACTGTCGCCGGATATTCTGAACAGGACCGAGGTGGCCTATATCTGTTCGCCGACCAATCCGCAGGGCGCGGTGGCGGATCGGGACTACTGGGCGAACCTGATCGCCTTGGCCGAAAAATACGACTTTCAGATCTTCGCGGACGAATGTTATTCGGAAATCTACCGTGACACACCGCCCCCTGGCGCACTTGAGGTGGCCCGCGAAGGCGGTGCCGATCCGGATCGCGTTGTGGTGTTTCATTCGCTGTCAAAACGGTCGAACCTGCCCGGCCTTCGGTCGGGGTTCATTGCAGGCGGGACGGACAGCATCCGCCGCGTGCGGCAGTTGCGCGCTTATGCTGGTGCGCCGCTGCCCTTGCCCCTGCAACGTGTGGCGGAACGCGCTTGGGCGGATGAGGCGCATGTGTCTGAGAACCGCGCGCTGTATCAAGAGAAATACGCGCTGGCGGACGAGGTTTTTGCTGGCGTCGATGGCTACCAAGGGCCGGATGCTGGATTTTTCCTGTGGCTGCCAGTTGAAGATGGCGAAGCTGCGGCGATGAAACTTTGGACCGAGACCGGCGTGCGGGTTCTGCCTGGCGCGTATCTGTCGCGGGACGTGAATAATCAAAACCCCGGCAAGGGGTACATACGGGTCGCCATGGTGGCCCCAAAACAAGAAATGCAGCGCGGATTAGTTCAGATCCGCGACTGTCTCTTTAAGTAAGGACGTGGTGGTATGGCGTATCAGGCGAAACAACGGGATCCCATCTTTGACAGCAACACGCAGGCTGTGATCGAACGACGTGGGAAAGAGCTTCTGGGGCTGGGACTGATCGCCCTTGGCGTTATCGTGGCGTTGATCCTTGGCAGCTATTCGCCCGAAGATCCCGGTTGGATGTCGGCCACCGATACGCCCGCCCAAAACGCGCTGGGTCGCGTCGGTGCCTTTATCGCTTCGCCGCTGGCGGTTATTTCCGGGTTGGGGGCATGGTCGCTTTCACTGATCCTTGTTGTTTGGGGACTGCGTTTGACCTTCCATATCGGTCAGGATCGCGTCTTTGGTCGGATGATATTTGCCCCGATCGCTGTGGCTCTATGTTCGATCTATGCCTCGACATTGGTGCCGGGGACAGGCTGGACCCACTCGTTCGGGCTGGGTGGCCTGTTTGGGGATACCGTATTGGGGGCATTGTTGGCCGGGTTGCCGGTGGGCGCTGGTCTTGGTTTGAAAGTGATGTCAGTCGTGTCGGCCATCGCAGCCCTGTTGGCGGTGTTGTTCGTCATCGGAGCGGACCGGTTCGAATTACAGCGCTTTGGCCATTTCCTGATGGTCGGCATCGTGATGAGCTATGCAGGTGTTGTGTCGCTTTTGGGTAAGGGCGCGAAAGGGGCTGCACAGGGTGCCGCCGCGACGGCCCGCCAGATGCAAGCGCGGCAAGCCGCCCGCAAGGAAGAACGTCTTGCCGAAACACAGGCCGAAGAATTCTTTGATGAGGAATTCACCGCCCCGCCGCCCCTGCGCGCGGCCCGTGTGATGCGCCCCGAACCGTCGTTGCATGGTTCCGTTGATGATCAGGGTGTGGTGATCGAAAACGCCGCGCCCGCCCCCACCAAACCGGGGCTGTTGAACGCACTGTTCCGTCGAACCCCTGATCCTGAGCCGGAACTGGTCGAGCACCCCACCTTTGATGGTGACATTCCCGAAGGGTTGGGGGGAGAAGATCGCATCCGTGCCAAGATCGCATCGGCTCTGAAAAACCGGGCACATCAGCCATCTTTGGGTGATCCGATGCGGGCTGAACCTCCGCTGGCGCGCGCTGTTGCCCGCCATCGTCGCAGTCCAGATCCCATGATCCTGAATGTGGCACCGCCAGTGGACCCCTCGTCGGCTCAAGCCGATGCTGAAATGGTGGCCGCGCCTGAACTGGTCGAAGAAGACGACATGGTCGTTGAAGATCTGATGGCACCAGATGCCGCCCTATCCGAGCCGCGCGTGTATACACCGGCACATGCAGGGCTGTCGCAACCTGCCAAGAAAGTTGTGCAGCATCCGGCACCAAAGCCCGTACAGCCGTCGACCCGTGCGAAAGCCGAGGCGCAACCGTCTCTGAGTTTCGAAGAAACACATCCGGGCTATGAGCTTCCGCCGCTGAACCTGCTGGCAAATCCGATCACGATCGAGCGTCACCACCTGTCAGACGAAGCTCTGGAAGAAAATGCGCGTATGCTTGAAACCGTGCTGGATGACTATGGCGTCAAAGGCGAGATCGTATCGGTGCGCCCTGGCCCCGTTGTTACAATGTACGAATTGGAACCTGCACCGGGTTTGAAAGCCAGCCGTGTCATTGGCTTGGCCGATGACATCGCACGCTCGATGGCGGCACTGTCGGCGCGTGTTTCAACCGTGCCGGGCCGGTCTGTGATCGGGATCGAACTGCCCAACGAAAAACGTGAAATGGTGTCGTTTCGCGAAATCCTGTCGACCCGTGATTTCGGTGACGGCAATCATGGTCTGCCGTTGGCTCTGGGTAAGGATATCGGCGGCGACCCGATTGTCGCGAACCTGGCCAAGATGCCTCACCTGCTGATTGCAGGGACTACCGGTTCGGGTAAGTCCGTGGCGATCAACACGATGATCCTTTCGCTTCTTTATCGTCTGACGCCGGAAGAATGTCGGATGATCATGATTGACCCGAAGATGCTGGAACTCAGCGTTTACGATGGCATTCCGCACCTGCTGTCACCCGTTGTGACCGACCCGAAAAAGGCGGTTGTGGCTCTGAAATGGGTCGTGGGCGAGATGGAAGACCGGTATCGCAAGATGTCCAAGATGGGCGTGCGGAATATCGAAGGTTACAATGGCCGTGTCGCCGACACGCTTGCCAAGGGCGAGATGTTCGAACGCACCGTGCAAACGGGGTTCGATGACGATACCGGAGAGCCTATCTTCGAGAGCGAAGAGTTCGCGCCCGAAAAGCTGCCCTATATCGTGGTCGTGGTGGACGAGATGGCCGACCTAATGATGGTCGCCGGTAAGGAAATCGAAGCGTGTATTCAGCGGCTTGCCCAGATGGCGCGGGCGTCCGGCATCCACTTGATCATGGCGACGCAACGTCCGTCGGTTGACGTGATCACCGGCACGATCAAGGCGAACTTCCCGACCCGTATCAGCTTTCAGGTCACGTCGAAAATCGATAGCCGTACCATTCTGGGTGAGCAGGGGGCTGAACAGCTTCTGGGCATGGGCGACATGCTTTACATGGCGGGCGGGTCGAAAATCACACGTGTGCACGGTCCCTTCGTATCCGACGAAGAGGTCGAGGAAATCGTTACCTATCTGAAAGGTTTCGGAGCACCGGAATATGTCGGTGGGGTCGTGGATGGCCCATCGGACGATAAAGCCGACAACATCGACGCGGTGCTGGGCTTGAACACAGGTGGCAACACCACCGGTGAAGATGCGCAATACGATCAGGCGGTGGCGATCGTGATTAAGGATCGCAAATGTTCGACGTCCTACATCCAGCGCAAACTGGGCATCGGCTATAACAAGGCCGCGCGTCTGGTCGAGCAAATGGAAGACGAAGGCCTTGTGTCTGCGTCGAACCATGTTGGCAAGCGCGAAATTCTGATCCCCGAACAATAAAGTCCAACGCATTCACATGGGTGGATGCGCTGTCAAAAAAGTCAAACATTGAGGCTAAGAATGATTCAACGACGCCATACGACTGACCGGATGAGCCAGAGCGTGACCCATAAAGGGGTCGTCTATTTGGCTGGACAAGTGGGCAATGCGGGGGACAGCGTGGCTGACCAGACGCACGAATGTCTGGCCCGTGTCGAAAATCTGCTGAACGAAGCGGGATCTTCCACGAAACACATGCTGCAGGCAGTGATTTGGTTGGCAGATATGAAAGATTTCGCCGAAATGAATGCGGTCTGGGATGCTTGGGTGCCGAAGGGTCACGCGCCCGCCCGCGCCACTGGATCGGCTGAGTTGGCCACTCCTGACTACAAGGTCGAAGTCATCGTGACGGCCGCTGTCGCGGAATAACACTTTGAATTGAGCGGCATGTTATCGCCTATCACCTTCTGATTGGGCTTAATCTTCCCATATGTAACGGGATAGAGTGCGCCCGATCAGTAAAGGTAAGATGAATGAGCCCTTTTCGAATGACGATTGCCGCTGTGGCAATGGCCGTAAGCGCGGCACCTGCGATGGCGGAAAAGCTGTCGCTGAACGCGATCTCGCAATATCTGAACGGGCTGGACACCGCCAAGGCCTCGTTTACGCAGATCAATGATGACGGCACGATCTCGACCGGCACGATTTACCTGAAACGTCCGGGTAGAGCGCGGTTTGAATATAACCCGCCCACCGACGCGCTGGTAGTGGCGGGCGGATCTCAGGTCGCAATCTTCGACGGAAAATCCAATGCCGGGCCGCAGCAATACCCCTTGAAGCGCACACCGCTGAACCTGATCCTGGAGCGAAATGTGAACCTAAACCAGGCACAGATGGTGAAGGGGCACGGGTATGACGGCACCGCGACGACGGTGTTGGCGCAAGACCCACAGAACCCCGAAATCGGTACGATCGAACTGAAATTCACCGCCAACCCGACCGAGCTGCGTCAGTGGATCATCACCGACAATGCCGGATCAAAAACCACGGTCATTCTGGGTGAGATGACGAAAGGCGCGCCGCTGCGAAGCTCGCTGTTTTCAATTACAGCAGCGATCAAGCAGCGGTCACGCTAACGCTGGTTCAGCGCCGGCAGCTTGCCAATTGGTGCTGATAGAGAATGGCGCGGGCTTGCACTTCGGACGCGATCCGGAGCAGCCACGACTTCGAGTTGTGGCTGCCGCGCAAATACCCTGAACGCCCTTCGTGGTAAGCCAGATACTGGTTGCGCGCGTCGGTCAGGGGGATCCCTGTCTTGGCGCGCGTCTCATTCATGTACCAGCCCATGAAATCCGTGGCGTCCTTGATGTCTGTGCGCCGTGCGCCGCGTCCGCCTTCGTCTCGCTGGTATTCTTTCCACGTCGCATCCAGAACCTGCGCATAACCATAGGCCGAGCTTTGCCGCCCCATGGGCAACACGCCAAGGGCGTATTTCATCGGCGTACGGGCATCCCGGATAAACTTGGATTCCTGATAAATCATCGCCATCTGAACCGGCACGGGAACTTTCCATTTCCGTTCAGTGCGTTTCATGGCCCGATAGATTTTCGGGCGCTGCTTGATAATACTGCACGCATTGTCCAGATTCCGTGGCGCCTGGGAGTCACCCCCACAAGACGCCAGAAAAACCAGTATCAATGCCGCGCGAAGAAGTCTGCTCATCTGCCTCTCGCAATCTTTTGTTTTTTGGAACTATAGCTGAAACTGTTGGGGCTGGGAATTCCAAGATTGCCATATTTTTACGATCAGCAGCGACCCGCGCAAGTTGGTCAGAATGGTTTGTTGGCTCAGAGAATACACAATCTGTTTCGCAAAAAACGGGGCTGCTTCCATAGACAAACACCCCTCTGAGGCGCTAATTAAAAGTTAGGAGCTTTAATAAATGTTAAAGACGCGCGCCAAATACTCTCTCGGGCAAATTGTCCGTCACCGGAAGCATCCCTTCCGTGGTGTTGTGTTTGATGTGGACGCCATGTTCTCGAATACCGAGGAATGGTACGATGCCATCCCCGAGGATAGCCGCCCCCAAAAAGATCAACCTTTTTATCACCTACTCGCGGAAAATGACCAAAGCTACTATGTTGCTTATGTGTCCGAGCAGAACCTGATTGCTGACTATTCCGGTGAGCCTGTTGGCCATCCCGATGTGCCCGAATTTTTTGGGGATCTGGAAGATGGGCAATATCCGCTGCACGTTCAGTTAAACTGAAAGCGCGCTAGTATCCGATTGCACAACCGTCTTTGCGGGGATCGGACGCCCCTATCAGAACGCCGCGTTCATGATCTACGCGAATGGCCTGTCCGCCACCGATTGGTGTGTCGGATACGGTGATACTGTGCCCCATTTCACCGAGTTTCGCCTGTACATCGGGGTCATAGCCACGTTCAATTCGTAAAACGCCCTGATCCGCAAAACTGCGCGGGGCGTCGATGGCGGTTTGGACGTCCATCCCATAATCCACCATATTGCTTAGAAAACGCACATGACCGTTGGGTTGATATGCTCCGCCCATAACGCCAAATGGCATCGTGACCATACCGTTTTCGCGCAGCATTCCGGGGATGATCGTGTGCATGGGGCGCTTGGTGCCACCTGCTTCATTAGGGTGTCCTTCGGTCAGGTTGAAACCGGCACCACGGTTCTGAAACAGGATGCCATACTTGTCCGACGCCAGCCCCGATCCGAAGGAATGGAAGATCGAATAGATCAGCGATACAGCCATCCGGTCGCGATCCACTACCGTCAGATAGACCGTATCGCGATGCACAGCTTCGCTGAGCCGCGTCGCCGACGGCATGGCTTGGCGCGGATTGATCAGCGCCGCCAGTTGATTGGCAGTGGTCTGTGACAGCATATGTTCCAGCCGCACGGTCTTGTCCGGATCGGCGATGATCCGGTTGCGGGCATCATATGCAAGTTTGGTGGCTTCTGCTTCGATATGGGCACGATCAACTCCCAATGGATCAAGCGCGGTCAAATCAAAACACGACAGGATATTCGCCAACAGGATGGCCGTGGCCCCCTGCCCGTTGGGTGGGTGTTCGACAAGATCAACACCCTTGTAAGTGCCGGAAATCGGATCGGTATAGAAAGCGTGCGGCTTTTCGAAATCGTCCAATTCATGGGCTCCACCCAGTGCTTTCAAGCTGTTAACCATGTCTTCGGCCACGTCGCCTGCGTAGAAACCGGCGCGACCGTCTTTGGCGATGGCGCGAAGGGCTTTGGCTTGCATGGGCGCGCGGAAAACGTCACCGACCTGTGGTGCCGCTCCGTTTTGAAGGTAAAAACTCCGCGCTGTGCCGGAAAGCAGGGCATCGCGGTCTGCTATTGTCCAATCCAACGCGACACGCGGCGCTACTGGAACGCCGGTTTCGGCATAGTGGATGGCCGGGGTGAGCGTTTCAGCAAGCGACAATCGGCCCCAATCTTCTGACAATGTGCAAAACGCGTCAACAGCGCCGGGGATCGTCACCGCATGAATGGAACGTTCCGGTATTTGGGTTAGCCCACTATCGCGCAACGCGTCTGCAGAAAATCTCGCAGGCGCGCGTCCTGATCCGTTCAACGCGATAATGTCTTTCTGACCCGGCGCATCCAACAGGACGAAACAATCCCCGCCGATCCCGGTCATCTGCGGCTCGCAAATTCCCAGAAGCACCCCGGCAGCAATCGCGGCGTCGACAGCATTTCCCCCGGATTCCAAAATGCGTACTGCTACCTGTGCAGCCAAGGGATGCGACGTGGCGCAAACTCCGTTTGTGGCAAAAACGGGTGACCGCCCGGGCAGATGGAAGTCTCGCATAGACCCTCTCTTAGTCGCTTTTGCGAAGACTAGGAGGTGACGCAGCACTTGCCAAGACGCAGATTGGCGGCTCTCATGTGGGCGTTTGTAAAATTTGAGCGAAAGATCTGGATGGTCAGCTTATCTGCGTGTCGGCAAGGGCAATTGTGAAATTCAGCCTGTTCCTGACATCGCTGCGTACATAGTGCAGATCCTGTGTCAAATCTTGAATCAGGGACCAACCAAACCCGCCTTCGGGCAGGTCTTCAAGTGGGCCGCTCAAAGTGTGCCTTGTATGCTCTGGAAGATTGCCTTTTGGAAGGGGAACCCCATCATCGAGAACCGTGAAACAAAGGTTGTCCGACATACGCTTCACGCGTAATTCGATGACACCACTCTTGTGGTGAGCATATGCGTGCTCCACCACATTGTTCAGAACTTCCGCCAGTACAATTTCGATAATACCCTGTTCATCGATCGTCAGATTCAGGCGGGCAAGACCCGTCATTGAGGCTTGCAGCGCACGGCGCACAGCCATTGGACGAGCGGGGAAGACAAGATTCATTTCGTCCGTTTCCGGCGTTAGTGCCGATTTATGTCGGTGATTGGCCTGCCCCATAAAGCAAAGCGCCTCAGCCGACATCTGCGACAGGGCCGCCCAAAGCGGTATCAATAGCGGCGTGGATCGTGAACACCGTATCCATGCGGGTCAGTTTGAACACCTTTTGCACAGTTCCGGACAGACCAGCCAATTCAAACGATTTTGTAGAACCGACCTGCTTCATGGCCGCAACAATCGCGCCAAGCCCGCTGGAGTCAATGAAATCGACCTTGGCCATATCCACGATGATGCGGTTTGGTCCACCGTCGGTCAGTTCGCGCATTCGATCTTTGAAACTGATCGCAATGGCAGCGTCGATCCTGTTTTCGCCAACAGTGATCACCCGCGCGTCGGCGGTATCAACATGAGCAAGTTCCAATTGTATTCTCCTTCCCGAGATTGGTAGAACTACAGTCTAGACGGCGATCGTTACCATTCGGTAAGCGTGGTCAGGAATTTGCAAAAGGGATGGAGTGGACGATGAAGAATGTCGTAATTGCTGGTGCCGCGCGCACACCGATGGCTGGATTTCAGGGTGCGTTCTCAGGTGTCACGGCCGCTGAATTGGGGGGCGCTGCCATCAAGGCGGCGTTGGGGGATGCTGGCGCTTCTGCCACTCAGATTCAGGAGCTTCTGATGGGTTGCGTTCTGCCTGCCGGGCAGGGTCAAGCGCCCGCGCGCCAAGCAGGTTTCGCGGCCGGTCTTGGCAAAGAGGTTCCTGCGACCACGCTGAATAAGATGTGTGGGTCGGGGATGAAAACCACGATGATTGCGTTCGATCAGGTTGCTTTGGGAAGCACGGACATCATGGTCGCAGGCGGCATGGAAAGCATGACCGAAGCGCCGTATCTTTTGCCGAAAATGCGAGGCGGAGCGCGCATTGGACATGGCACCGTCATCGACCACATGTTTCTGGATGGGCTTGAGGATGCCTATGACAAGGGTCGCCTGATGGGGACGTTTGCAGAAGACTGCGCCGAAAGCTTCCAGTTCACCCGCGAGGCACAGGATGAATATGCGCTGAAATCGCTGTCAAACGCGCTGGATGCGCAAAAGTTTGGTGCGTTCGAAGGAGAAATTGCCGCTGTGACGGTCAAGACCCGCAAGGGTGATGTCGTTGTTGCCGAGGATGAACAGCCCGGCAATGCCCGCCCAGAAAAGATTCCAACGCTGAAACCTGCCTTTCGCAAAGACGGCACGGTCACGCCGGCCAACAGCTCCTCGATTTCCGACGGGGCTGCGGCACTGGTCGTCGCGTCCGAGGATGCCGCCAAGGCCAACGGTCTGAAGATCCGCGCCCGCATTCTGGGGCATGCCAGCCACGCTCAGGAACCCAACCTTTTCCCGACCGCCCCGGTGCCAGCCGCCAAGAAGCTGTTGGACCGGTTGGGGTGGACCACGGATGACGTCGATCTGTGGGAAGTGAACGAAGCTTTCGCCGTCGTGCCGATGGCGTTCATGCATGAGTTCGGTCTGCCGCGCGACAAGGTAAACGTGAACGGCGGGGCCTGCGCGCTGGGCCACCCGATCGGAGCCTCGGGCGCGCGGATCATCGTGACTTTGCTGAACGCGTTGGAAAAACGCGGGCTCAAACGAGGGATCGCTGCGATCTGCATCGGTGGTGGTGAAGGGACAGCCATTGCGATTGAACGCGCCTGATCGCGAGAATATAGAACAAGGGCGCGGTTATGCGCGCCCTTTTATGTTGGAGAACCCATGGCGCGCGTCGATTACAATGACCTGTCGCAGGTGATCGCCTCCCTGACTGAAGGCGAGACGGATGATGTTGCCTTAATGGCCTCATTGGCCTGCGAGGTGCATCACGCGGACGACCGGTTCGACTGGACGGGTTTTTACCGTGTAACAGAGCCTGATATGTTGAAAATCGGCCCCTATCAGGGTGGGCACGGCTGCTTGCGAGTTCCGTTTTCGCGTGGGGTCTGTGGCGCAGCGGCGCGCACGGGGCAGGCACAATTGGTGCCGGATGTCGATGCGTTTCCCGGTCATATCGCCTGTGCCTCGTCAACGCGGTCCGAACTGGTGCTGCCGGTCTGGAACAAAGCAGGCGATCTGATTGCGGTCTTCGACATCGACAGCAATCAGCCCGACGCGTTCACGCAAGAGGATGCGGATCAGCTGGCCGCGATCCTGAACGCCACCTTCGCACAGTAAGCGACGTTGAACATTCCACTTGCGTCGAATCATGTCTTAGACTCATCGTGAAAAAAGACGTGAAAATTTCACGTATAGTTTCAATCTGTGAGGGATGTTCAGGGTGCTGCACAGCGATCCCGCCTCAATCGGAAGCCTTGGCGCGGATATCCGCGCCCTGCGCAAGTCGCGCGGATTGACGCTGACCCAGTTGGCAGTGGCACTTGGCCGGTCTGTTGGTTGGCTTAGTCAGGTTGAACGGGACAAATCGGACCCTTCGATTTCGGACCTGCGCATGATTGCTCAGGCGTTGGGCGTGCAGATGTCCTTGTTGTTTGCACATACATCCGCCTTGGCAGATGAGCAGGGATATGTCGTGCGTGCGGGAGCGCGCCGCCCGATGGGGTCTGGCGATGAGGGGCTGATTGAAGAACTGCTTTCGCCGGACCTGACGGATGATTTTGAAGTGATTCACTCCACGTTCGAACCCCGCTCGAAAATGCAGGCGCCAGCGTTTCGTCCAACACAAGAGCTTGGCTATGTAGTGTCTGGAAAGCTTGATCTGACGATCGGCGGCCGACGTTTCACGGTCGCGCGTGGCGACAGTTTTCGTATTCGCAACGAGTTGCACGAATGGGCAAATCCCTATGACGAACCTGCCACCGCAATCTGGGTCATCGCCCCGCCGGTTTATTGAGGAGATCGCCATGCTCAAAGGAAGCTGCCTTTGCGGCAATATACAATTCGAAACGTCCGCGAAGCCGAACGGCATTTCGATGTGTCACTGCGGTCAGTGCCGCAAACAATCCGGCGGCATCTGGTCGTCTGCCTATGTGCCGGAACGCGACCTGACAATCACTGGTGACGTGTCCTGGTATGCGGCCAGCCCCACGGCCAAGCGCGGCTTCTGCGCGTTCTGCGGGTCGTTTCTGTTCTGGAAAGCCCATGATGAAGACACGATCAGTTTCTCGTTGGGTGCCATCGACGGCCCAACCGGTCTGAAGCTGGAAAAGCACATCTTTGTTGCCGACAAAGGCGACTATTACGACATCACAGACGGCCTGCCGCAAAGCGCGCAGTGACACCCTAAATAGACGGAGCCCAAAATGTCTGATTTCCCCACCAAAGCCCGCGTCGTCATCATCGGCGGTGGTGTCGTTGGCGCCTCGTCGCTGTATCACCTTGCCAAGAAGGGTTGGACTGACTGCGTTCTGCTGGAAAAGAACGAGCTGACGGCGGGGTCTACATGGCACGCGGCGGGCAATGTTCCGACCTTCTCAACCTCATGGGCGATCATGAACATGCAGCGCTATTCGACCGAGCTTTACGCGCGGTTGGGGGACGAGGTGGATTATCCGATGAACTACCACGTCACCGGGTCGATCCGTTTGGCGCATACGAAGGAACGGATGCAGGAGTTTCAGCGTGCAGCCTCGATGGGTCGTTATCAGGGCATGGATATCGAGATCCTGACCCCGGATGAAACCAAGGCGCGATATCCGTTTCTTGAAACACACGACCTTGTGGGCTCGCTGTACGATCCTCATGACGGTGACATTGACCCGGCGCAGTTGACACAGGCTCTGGCAAAAGGCGCGCGGGATATGGGGGCTAAGATTGTGCGGTTTTGTCCAGCGGAAGGCGTGACCCAGCACGACGACGGCACGTGGACGGTGCACACCGAAAAGGGCGACATCGCCTGCGATTGTGTGGTGAATGCGGCCGGTTACTATGCCCAACGCGTGGGCGAGTGGTTCAAGCCCTTCGGCGGGCGCACCGTGCCGATGATGGTGATGAGCCATCAATACCTGTTGTCTGAGGAAATCACCGAAATAGAGACGTATACAAAGGAAACCGGGAAGAAGCTGCCTTTGCTGCGGGATGTGGATGTGTCGTATTATCTGCGGCAGGAAAAGCACGGCTTCAACCTTGGCCCATATGAGCCCAACTGTCGGGCACATTGGGACACGGCGGCCGATCCGATGCCCGACGATTTCAGCTTCCAACTTTGGAATGACGATCTGGATCGGATCGAGGATATCGTGACCGACGCTATGGAGCGTGTGCCCGCGCTCGCCACCGCTGGCGTGTCACGTGTGATCAACGGCCCGATCCCTTATGCCCCTGATGGTCTGCCCCTGATCGGCCCCATGCCCGGCGTGAAGAACGCGTTTGAGGCCTGTGTATTCACCTTCGGGATCGCGCAGGGTGGTGGTGCTGGGAAGGTGCTGGCGGAATGGATCGTCGACGGGGCGACCGAATGGGATATGTGGGCGTGTGATCCGCGCCGTTACACCGACTATACCGATCACGACTACTGCGTGCAGAAAGGGATGGAGGTCTACGGCAACGAATACGCCATGCATTTCCCCCGCCACGAATGGCCCGCCGCGCGCGACAGGAAACTGTCGCCTGTGCATGACAAGGTAATCGCCGCTGGTGGCGTCATGGGTGTCTATAACGGCTGGGAACGCGCGAATTGGTATGCGAAGCCCGGTGATGATACCTCGCTTGAGGCCACGCAAACATGGGGCCGCTCAGGTCCGTGGGAGCAACGTATCCGCGAAGAATGCGAGGCCGTTCGTGACGGTGTGGGCGTGCTGGACCTGCCGGGGTTTTCGCGCTTCAACCTGTCGGGCGTTGGCGCCGCGGAATGGCTGCACGGCATGTGCACCGGGGGCTTGCCTAAAGTGGGGCGGATGAACCTGCTGTATTTCGCTGATGCCCGTGGCCGCATCCTGACCGAGATGTCGTGTATGCGTCATGCGGACGACTTCTTTACCCTGATCACCGCCGCCACGGCGCAATGGCATGACTTCGAAGTGCTGGCCCGCGCGTTGCCTGCAGGACTTAGCCTGACGGACCATACCAGAGACTATTCCACCCTGATTGTCACCGGACCCAAAGCGCGTGACCTGTTCGAAGGTCTGGGAACCACGGCTGATCTGACCGCGCCTTGGCTGTCGCATCAGCCCGCGACGGTGGCTGGGGTCGACTGCGCCCTCGCGCGGGTCAGTTTTGCCGGGGAACTGGGCTGGGAAATCCACGCCGAGAACGCCAGCATCCCCACGCTTTACGATGCAGTGATCGGCGCGGGCGCCAAGCCCTTCGGCATGTATGCGCTGGACAGTTTGCGGCTTGAGAAAGGGTATCGCGCGTGGAAAGGCGACCTGTCCACCGACTACACCATGTTCGAAGGTGGGCTGGATCGTTTCGTGCGTTTGGACAAGCCGCAGGACTTCCCAGGTAAAGCGGCGTTGCAGGCGGAAGCACAGGCGGGACCGAAGAAGCGATTTGTTACCCTGATCGTTGACGCAGGCGATGCGGATGCGCCTTTTATGTCGTGCATTTGGCGTGACGGTCAGATTGTCGGGGAAACCACGTCAGGCGGCTGGGGCTATAGAGTGAATGCCTCGATCGCGCTGGGCATGGTGCGGGCTGATCTGGCGACCCCCGGCAGCCAACTCGAGGTCGAGATTTACGGCGAACGACGCCCCGCTATCGTGCAGCCCGACCAACCGCTGTGGGACCCTGCCAATGAACGGCTGCGGGGGTGATATGCCGAATTCGCCTGTTCAGGTCGATATTCTGGTCGCAGACGGTTTCGTTCTAACCGAATTCACTGCCGTCGTAGAGCTGTTGCGAACCGCCAATCGAGTGACAGCGAAAGAATCTTTTCGCTGGCGCTGGTTGTCTAAGCGCGGCGGGCCGATCACTTGTCGAGCAGGCATCACAATCGACACGCATCCGTTCGATTCCAAACATACGGCGCAGTATGCTTTTGTGCTTGGGAATTCTGATCCCGATGCGCCTGATCTGTCACTACGGCGTGAGATTAAAGCCTATCAATGGGCCGGTACACGCGTCATCCTGCTGTCAGAAGCGGCAAGCCGCTATATCGCCGAGACGGGTGAGCAACTGATGAGCCACACCACCCATTGGGAAAACCGCGCACTTCTAAACGAACGCGGCACTCCTGGAATGGGGTCCTATGCTTTGGTGGCGGATGATGGGCAGATTACCACGAGCGCCGGAATGGGGGCGACCTATGATTTAGTGCTGGGGATGCTTGGAGGCCATATCAGCGCCGCCGCTGTGGCCACTGTCGCCGACATTTTTCTGCACGAAACAATACGAACTTCATCCACACTTCAGCCCTTCGGCGGCAAGGAACTGTCACGCAGCGGCAATCGTCCGCTCGATCAGTGTATCGAGCTGATGCAGACAAACCTGGAAGAACCTTTGCGGATATCCGAGCTTGCAGGTTTTCTGAATATCTCGGAGCGTTCACTGGAGCGTCAGTTTCGCAAGCATTTCGGCACCACACCCAACACCTATTATCGCGAGCTGCGGTTAAACCAAGCCAATACGTTACTGCTGAAAACGTCGATGAGTGTGCGTGAAATTGGGCTGGCATGCGGGTTTGCCAATGGCTTCTCAACCCTGTTCGGACAGCACTTCGGGATTACACCCACCGCCCTTAGGCGCACGCGAGCCCCCGCAGGATGACAGATTCCCGACAGTGGTGACGGATTGAAAAGGTTTCGGGGCCAGTGATCATGCAACCGTCAGCCCAAACCCACATGGAGTGAAAGATCATGAGCCTTCCCAAACATGCCCGTGTTGTCATCATTGGTGGCGGCGTCATCGGATGTTCCGTTGCCTATCACCTCGCCAAGCTGGGGTGGACAGACGTGGTACTTCTGGAGCGCAAGCAACTGACATCGGGCACTACGTGGCATGCAGCCGGCCTGATCGGTCAACTGCGGACCTCATCAAACATGACCAAGCTCGCCAAATACTCGGCGGATTTGTATCTGGGGCTGGAGGATGAAACTGGCGTGGCGACGGGAATGCGGCAATGTGGCTCGGTCTCGGTCGCGCTGACGGATGAGCGTAAGGAAGAGCTTTATCGCAGCGCCGCCATGGCCCGTGCGTTTGGTGTTCCTTGCGAAGAACTGTCGCCTGCTGAGGTGAAAGAGCGATATGAGCATATCAATCTGGAGGGCGTCACTGGCGGTATCTGGTTGCCCACCGATGGGCAGGCTGACCCCGCCAACATCGCGCTGGCGTTGGCCAAAGGTGCGCGACAAAACGGTGTAGTGATTAAAGAGCGGACGAAGGTCACCGGCATCACCCGGGACGGCCGCAGGGTGACAGGTGTCAATTGGGTATCTGATGATGGGTCAGATCAAGGCACCATTGCTTGCGACATGATCGTAAACTGTGCAGGCATGTGGGGGCATGAGGTCGGCAAGATGGCGGGTGTGAACGTGCCGCTGCATGCATGCGAGCATTTCTATATCGTCACCGAAGGCATAAAAGGACTGACCCAAATGCCGGTGCTGCGGGTGCCTGACGAATGCGCCTACTACAAGGAAGACGCCGGAAAAATCTTGCTGGGTGCGTTTGAATCCAACGCCAAACCTTGGGCGATGGACGGCATTCCTGACAGTTTTGAATTTGACCAGCTGCCCGAAGATTTCGATCATTTCGAACCCATTCTGGAAGCCGCCTGCAATCGGATGCCGATGCTGGCCGAGGCGGGTATTCACACCTTCTTCAACGGACCCGAAAGCTTTACGCCCGACGATGCCTATCACCTTGGCCTGGCACCAGAGATGGACAATGTCTGGGTGGCCGCAGGTTTCAATTCGATCGGCATTCAGTCTGCAGGCGGGGCAGGCATGGCCTTGTCGCGATGGATGGACAGTGGCGAAAAGCCCTTTGACCTGGGCGATGTGGACATCAGCCGGATGCAGCCGTTCCAAGGCAACAAGCACTACCTTTATGAGCGCTCGAAAGAAACTCTGGGCCTGCTTTATGCCGACCACTTCCCCTTCCGCCAAAAGGCCACTGCACGCGGGGTGCGGAGAACGCCGTTCCACCAGCACTTGTTGGATCGGGGTGCCGTCATGGGCGAAACCGCTGGGTGGGAACGGGCAAACTGGTTTGCCCGCGATGGGCAGGTGGGGGGATACGAATACACCTGGGGCCGCCCAAACTGGTTCGACAACGCCGCTGCCGAACACAAGGCGGTGCGTGAAAAGGTTGGTATGTATGATATGTCATCCTTTGGAAAGATCCGTGTCGAAGGCTCGGATGCCGAGGCGTTTTTGAACCGGGTATGCGGCGCCGACATGTCGGTGCCCGCGGGAAAGATCGTATATACCCAGTTCCTGAACGCACGAGCCGGAATTGAAGCTGATGTAACCGTCACGCGCCTGTCGGAAACCGCATACCTTGTCGTCACACCGTCCGGCACCCGTCTGACGGATGAGACATGGATGCGCCGCCATGTGGGTGACGCGCGTGTGGTTATCACCGATGTGACGGCAGGTGAGGGTGTACTGGCCGTGATGGGGCCCAATTCCCGCGCTTTACTGCAACGTATCAGCCCAGCAGACTTCAGCAACGACACAAACCCGTTTGGGACCGCGCAAGAGATCGAACTGGGCATGGGTCTGGCCCGCGCTCATCGTGTTTCATATGTGGGCGAGCTAGGGTGGGAAATCTATGTATCTTCCGATATGGCCGCTCATGCGTTCGAGACGATTTTTGAAGCAGGGCGGGACATGGGGCTGACGCTGTGCGGCATGCATATGATGGACAGTTGCCGGATCGAAAAAGCGTATCGACATTTCGGTCATGACATCACGTGTGAAGACCACGTGCTTGAAGCAGGGTTGGGATTTGCAGTCAAAACTGACAAATCTGACTTCATCGGGCGCGATGCGGTATTGGCAAAGAAAGAAGAAGGTCTGTCACAGCGCCTAGTTCAGTTTAAGCTGACCGACCCCGAGCCGCTGCTCTATCACAATGAACCGCTGTTCCGGGATGGTGAGATTGTGGGCTATCTTAGCTCTGGAAGCTACGGCCACCATCTAGGGGCAGCGATCGGCATGGGGTATGTGCCTTGCAAAGGTGAAACCGCTGCCGAGGTTTTGGCCTCAAGCTATGAAATTGACGTCGCGGGCACGCGAGTTAGCGCCAAGGCGTCGCTGAAGCCAATGTATGATCCGAAGTCAGAGCGGGTTCGCGTATGAGATTTGATGACCAGCCAGGGTTGGAAGGTGAAACAATCGCATTGCGCGGGATGCTTGAAAGCGACCGCGCAATGCTGGCAATCGCGGCCAAGGACCCAAAAACATGGGCAGGCCATCCGGTGCGTGACCGACATAACGCCAAAGTCTTTAACCCCTATTTTGATTTCCTGCTGTGCGCTGGTGGCACCTGCGTAGTAACCGACAAGAACAGTGGCAACCTGATCGGTTGTTCGCGCTACTATGTCGGACCTGATGCGCCGAACGACATCGCGATTGGGTTCACATTTCTGAACCATCTCTATTGGGGCGGCGTGACAAATTTCGAGATGAAAACGCTGATGTTGGATCATGCATTCGAGTCGTTTGAACGAGTCTGGTTTCACATTGACCCATCCAGTATTCGGTCGCAAAAAGCGACAGAGAAGTTGGGTGCGATACTCTTGGCGAAAAGGAAATTGGACCTGATCGGAGCGGGGAAAGAGGCGCCTTGGCTTAGTTACGAGCTGGTTAAAGATGCCTGGATGCGTGTCAAAGCGGCAAAGCAATGATTCATCACGTTTCGTTATGAAAATGCGCACAGAAATCCCGCTATCGCTTCCTGCCTCAACTGCCTTACAAGCAAGAGGAAGGAGCGCGCGATGACGGATCTCAGCAGGCCAAAAAACGAAGACACCCCGAAAGGGCTGGGGTTGGCGATTTCAGCCTATTTCCTGTGGGGATTTCTTCCGCTTTACATGAAGGCCGTGTCTCATATGCCCGCGATTGAAGTCGTGGCGCACCGCGTCATCTGGTCGGTGCCTGTGGCGGGGGTTATTCTGATTGCGTCCGGTCGTACCCGTGCCTTGCGCGAAGCGATTGCCAATCCGCGGATGTTGCTTCTGGCAGTACTGACCGCTGGATTGATTTCGGTAAACTGGGGCATCTACGTCTGGGCAATCGCGCACGAACAGACCCTAGAAGCCGCGCTGGGCTATTATATTAACCCATTGTTTTCGATTTTTCTCGGAACGGTCTTGCTGGGCGAACGAATGAACCGCGCGCAGATGGTTGCCGTGGCGTTAGCCTTTATCGCGGTCGTGATCCTGACGCTTGACGCGGGCAGACTGCCGGTGGTGGCAATTGGCCTGACTCTGACATGGGGGTTTTATGCGCTGTGCAAGAAATCCCTGCCCATTGGCCCCAATCAGGGCTTTTTGCTCGAGGTGCTGATCTTGTTGATCCCCGCGCTGGTATGTATGGCGTGGCTGACCGCGCAGGGGCAAAGCCATTTCCTGCTTACCGGTTTGGACACCGCACTTTTGCTGGGCTGCGGCGTGGTGACGGCGGTTCCCTTGATGCTCTATGCCAATGGCGCGAAGCTTTTGCGGCTGTCGACCATCGCGATCCTGCAATACATCGCACCAACGATGATCTTTCTGGTTGCGGTCTTCGTGTTTGACGAGCCGTTCGTCGGGGCCAAGCGGATCGCCTTTCCGCTGATCTGGCTGGCGTTGGTGATCTATACCACCACAATGCTGCGTGGGATGCGTCGCCGCCACTGACTCTTGTCGGCAGCCGTCACACAGGCTATCCCGCGCGCATGTCTGACGAATATCTGCCACCCGATGACCCGCTAGTGATCGTCCATCAAGATCACGAGCTTTTGTTGGTCGACAAACCTGCAGGGCTGTTGTCCGTGCCGGGCAAGGGCGAACATCTGGCCGATTGCCTGATTGCGCGTATTCAGGCGGTGTTTCCCGACGCGCTTCTGGTGCATCGGCTGGATCGGGACACATCGGGCATTATGGTGTTTGCGATGACCCCACACGCCCAACGGCACTTGGGCCTTCAGTTTGAAAAGCGGCAAGTGAAAAAAGTTTATGTCGCCCGCGTTTGGGGGCATGTGCCAGAGCGTGAGGGCATCGTTGATCTGCCGCTGATTGTTGATTGGCCAAATCGCCCCAAGCAACACGTGGATTTCGAGAACGGAAAGCCCGCGATCACCAATTGGAAGGTTCTGAAATACGAGGATGACGCCACGCGCATGCGGCTGTTCCCCCAAACTGGGCGCAGCCATCAGTTGCGGGTTCATATGAAGGAAATCGGCCACTCCATCCTAGGCGACCCATTCTATGCTGAAGGCGAGGCACGCAATGCTCCGCGCTTGATGCTACACGCCGAAAGCCTGCGTGTGCGGCACCCGGATGGCGGAAAAGGGCTGACCTTCAAGGCCAAATGCCCTTTCTGATGGGTATGACCTAGAGTCAGTTCCCCTTGTCGCCCGCATCGCTTCCTGATTGACTGGCCCAACGTTTGAGGAGTCCCACATGATCCAGCCTGTCATTTCTGGCACCGGGGTGTTCACACCCGCACAAACCATCACCAATGCCGAGCTTGTCGAAGCGTTTAACGCTTATGCTGACAAGCAGAATGCCGAACATGCAGATGCCATTGCTGCGGGTGAGGCTCAGCCGATTGGGCATTCCAGTGAAGATTTCATTGTCTCGGCCTCGGGCATCCACCAGCGTTATGTCATGGACAAGATCGGTGTGCTGGATCCAGACATCATGCACCCGACGCTGCGCGAACGCAGGGATGATGAACCCGGCATCATGACCGAGATGGGTGTGGATGCCTGTAAAAAGGCGCTGGTACTGGCGGGACGCACAGCAGACGAAGTTGACCTGATCATCTGTGCTGCGTCGAACCATGAACGCGCCTATCCCGCAATTGCGATTGAAATCCAAGAGGCACTTGGCGCGGGTGGGTTTGGGTTCGATATGAACGTCGCCTGTTCTTCGGCCACTTTCGGCATTCAGGCCGCCGCCGACATGATCCGGTCGGGGTCGGTCAAACGCGCGTTGGTGGTGAATCCCGAGATCTGTTCGGCGCATCTGGAATGGCGCGACCGCGATTGCCATTTCATCTTTGGCGATGTGGCCACCGCCACCCTGATCGAACGGAAAGAGGACGCCAAGGGCGACCATTTCGACATCTTGTCGACCCGCTGCCTGACCCAGTTTTCCAACAACATCCGCAACAACAACGGTTTCCTGCGTCGCACGCGCGAGGCAGGCGAAGACCTGCCGGATCGTCGTGACATGCAGTTTATGCAGAACGGGCGCAAAGTGTTCAAGGAAGTGCTGCCGATCGTGTCGAAGCACATTCTGGACCATATCGGCGACATCGGCGTCACGCCCGATGACTTGAAACGCCTCTGGCTGCATCAGGCCAATAAGACCATGAATGATTTCATCGGCAAGAAGGTTCTGGGCCGCACACCGGAAGAAGGTGAACAGCCCAATATCCTGCAAGACTATGCCAACACGTCCTCGGCCGGGTCGATCATCGCGTTCTCGAAATACTCGGACGACCTGGCGCCGGGGGATACCGGGGTGATCTGTTCCTTCGGCGCGGGGTATTCGGTCGGGTCGGTGGTGGTGCGACGCGCCTGACGGCGCAAAGTGATCCAAAGCGGTTCTTTCGGCGTATCAATTAAGTAACAACGCGCTGGGGATGATATGAAACTGAGACTTTCCGCTTTGGCCTTTGCGCTTTTGATTGGCTGTAGTGGCGCACCTGATCTGGATGATCCCAAGCTTAGCACCCGAAATTTGAACCTTGAAGAGTTCTTTCAGGGTAAAACTGTCGCCCATGGGCAGTTTCAAGACCTGTTCGGCAATGTAAAGCGACGCTTTGAAGTTGATATCAATGGCACGTGGGATGGGCAGACCCTGACGCTGGTCGAGGATTTCATCTATGCCGATGGTAGCACCGAGCAGCGCATCTGGACCTTAAACAAAACAGGTGACGATACATGGTCTGGCACCGCGCCCGGCGTGATTGGACAGGCAACCGGTGAAGAGCGTGGCGATACGTTTAACTGGACCTATCGCATCGACCTGCCCGGTCGGGACGGAAAAACCACCCGTGTCGATTTTGATGACTGGATGTGGTTGTTATCTGATGATCGTGTGTTGAACCGAGCCTATGTGAAGAAATTTGGGATCACGGTGGGTGAGGCCATCATCGTGTTTGAAAAACGCTGACCCACAAAAAAGGCCCGCAGATCGCGGGCCTTTCGAGTTGTATGTCTTCGGATCAGTCGTTCGACCAGCCCGACACGGCTTTGACCTCAAGGAAATCCTCGATCCCCAGAACGCCGCCCTCGCGCCCGTTGCCGGACTGCTTATAGCCACCGAAAGGCGAGCCTGCGGCGCGGGATGTGCCGTTCATTTCGACCATGCCGGACCGCATCTTACGGGCCACGCGATTGGCGCGCTGGCCGTCCTGTGTCTGGACATAGTTGGTCAAGCCATAAACGGTGTCGTTGGCGATCTCGATGGCGTCCTCTTCGGTGTCGAAGGGAATCATCGCCATCACCGGGCCGAAGATTTCTTCGCGGGCGATGGTCATCTGGTTGTTTACGTCCGCAAAGACTGTCGGTTTCACATAGTAGCCCTTGTTCAAACCCTCAGGGCGACCAGTACCGCCAGCGATCAGGCGCGCCCCTTCGTCGATGCCAGCCTGGATCAGGTCCTGGATCTTGTTCCACTGGGCTTCGCTGACCACGGGGCCGATATGACGGCCTTCCTGATTGGCGGGGCCAACCTGAACCTTCTCGGCGGCTTCGCGCGCGGTTTCGATAGCTTGTTCATAGACGCCGCGTTGTACCAACACCCGCGACGGAGCGTTGCAGCTTTGACCGGTGTTTTGCATCATGTGCATCACGCCCCGTTTCACTGCCTTATCGTCAGCATCGTCAAAGATGATGTTGGCACCTTTGCCGCCCAGTTCTAGAGACACGCGCTTGAGCGTATCGGCGGCAGCTTTCGAAATGGCAATGCCTGCGCGCGTCGAACCGGTGAAGCTTACCATGTCCACATCGGGATGGGTGGACAGTTGCGTGCCGACGCCCATGCCGTCGCCGTTCACCATGTTATAGACACCAGCGGGGAAGCCCGCTTCGTCCACAATCTCGCTCCAGACGATCGAGGAGAGCGGTGCGATTTCGGAAGGTTTCAAAACCATGGTGCATCCTGCCGCCATCGCCGCCACGACCTTCAGCGAAACCTGATTCATCGGCCAGTTCCACGGCGTGATCAGCGCGCATACGCCAATGGGTTCATAGAGAAGACGATCATTCGGCGCATGAGCACCCAACATCTTGTCGAATTCGAAATCCTTGAACGCCGTGATGAAGTTCTGGATGTGCCACGTGCCCGATCCAGCCTGCGCGGTGCGGGCCAGATCAATCGGGGCACCCATTTCCACGCTCATCGCTTCGGCCAGATCGTCCGAGCGCTTCTGATAGACATTCAGAAGGGTTTCGATCAGCGCCAGACGGTCTTCTTTCTTTGAGAAGCCCCAATCGACAAAAGCCGCTTTGGCCGCAGCGACGGCAGCGTCGGTGTCTGCTTGATCGCCCAGCGAAATGACCGCGCAAACCTCTTCGGTCGACGGGTCGATGACATTCAGGTCTTTGGGCGCGGCGGGTGCCACCCATTGGCCGTTGATATAGAAGTCGCGTTTTTCGATCATTCCAGTCTCCTTGGTCGGATTTGCCTGCACTCTGGCACCGGGAATTGTCCGGCGCAACCCACGGAAACAAGATTTGATCAAATTATGGGGGTGCGACGATTTAATTGCGCCTTATCCCGCTCAGGGTCTTTAAAAAAGCGAAACAGGCCGTAACTCTATGACAAGCAAACACCTGGACAGGAGAGACCACATGGGACTTCGCATAAACGACACCGTGCCAAATTTTACAGCGGAAACGGATCAGGGAAAAATCAAATTTCACGACTGGATTGGTGATGAATGGGCCATCTTGTTTTCCCACCCCAAAGATTACACCCCCGTCTGCACGACCGAGTTCGGCGCAGTTGCCCAGCTTGCGGATGAATGGGAGAAACGTGGCACCAAAGTGATCGGTCTGTCCGTGGACAGTGCTGCTGAACATGTTAGCTGGAAAAAAGATATCGAGGGCTATTCGGGCGCTAAGGCCAGCTTCCCGATCATTGCCGACGAAGATCTGGCTGTGTCCAAGATGTTCGACATGTTGCCCGCTGATGCCTATCTGCCCGACGGACGCACAGCGGCTGATTCCGCATCTGTCCGGTCTGTGTTCATCATCTCGCCTGACAAAAAGGTGCAGCTGATCATGACCTATCCGATGTCAGTGGGTCGCAACTTTGCCGAAGTGCTGCGCGCACTGGATGGTCTTCAAGCCACCTTTGGCACCCCGATCGCCACACCTGCCAACTGGGTCAAAGGGCAGGACGTGATTGTTGCGTTGTCGTTGAGTGACGACGAAGCAAAAGCCAAATTTGGTGATGTCGATATCAAACTGCCTTATCTACGCACCACGGCTGACCCAAGCTAAGGCGCCAACAAGATATGAAAACGCGCGAGTGTCTGGCTCGCGCGTCTTTCGATTTCCACTAACGACGGTGCTGCGACCTGACCGATGGCGCGTCTGATCTGCAGGTCGCCTACCAGAAGATCCAGAAACAGTGAAACTGCGTCGTCGGTAGTTTCGAACATTAGTTCACCTTCGTCCTTTGCCCGCTCAAGCGTTTCGGCAATCAGCGGCGCAATTGTGTTACGACCAGATTTCATGATTGCCTGACCAAGAATGCCGGAGCTATCTGCCGCAGCAGCCCGGTTTAAAGCGATGGCCTGATCGCTGACAAGAACACCAAGCAAAGCGGGAGCAATACGGGCGAGTATCTGTGACGGCGTCGTTTTTGTGCGCAGATGTTCTTCCAACATTGACTTCAGGTCGGCCGCGTTGCGCGCCACCAAAGCACTAAACAAACCAGTCTTATCCCCATACCAGCGATACAGAGTCTCGTTCGAGGCTTTGGCCTGCTTGGCGATCGCGAGCATTGATGCGCCTGCAAACCCCTTGTCTTCCAAGACGCGATAGGCGGCCAGTTCGATCTGTTTTTGCCGCTTGGTTCGGGTGTCATCTTTCATGATGGCTCACTTTTCTGTTGACCAGAGCCGTACACATGAATACGGATATAGGCAAGCGTACACATAATTACGGATAAGGAGTCGCTAAAATGCTGACCCGACCTACTGAAACCGCTGTTGCAGGGCTTGTCATGCTGATCATCTTGCAGGCCATTATGCTAATGTCATTGTTTGCAGGTCTTGCGCCGCATCCACCCGCGAAGATCCCTCTGGGCGGCATCGCGCCAATACTCGCTGTAAGCTTTGCTGTTGCGTCTGCGGCAATTATCCTTGGGCCGGTTTCGTCAGGGGCAGGGCGAGCTTTTGCCTTGCTCGCCGTGGTAATCGCGTTGTTGTCATTCGGGCCGCAAAAATTCGTTGATGGTCAGTTCGCACTTATCTGGCCCGCTGTTATTCTGGGTCAGATTTCAGCGATTATGGTTCTGATCGGTATATTTGTGAAACCCGTGCAAAAGCCTGTGAGGTAAACCAAAAAGCCCGACTTGATCGCCGGGTTGCCTGCACTTTGTGTAACCAGTTCTAATCAGGTAACCCTGCAGCATTCACCGCCTGGCTTAGCACGTCACGGTCGCCAATATGGTTGGCTAGAATCAGAATCAAGCGCGCGTTCAAGGCATCGCTGTCATCTTTCGACAAACCTTCATGGGCGGCCAGAAGCTCTGCGTAGAAATCATCAGCGCGGTTGATGTTCGGTGTCAGGATAAGTTCAGTCATTTCGGTTACTCCTTCCCCGTCGCACGACGAATTGCGGCGCGGAACAGATTTTCATCAAAGCTGGGGCGGCGGGCGGCGACGTGCTGGTCGGGCCGGATCAGATACACTGCGCTGGGCGCGTGGCCCAGATAGCGTTCATTCAACGCCCCGGTTTTATCGTCCCTAACGGACAGCGCCAGACGTTCGACCGTAATCCCACCTTCTTCGATGACATCCGGTGCGTCAGCGTCGATGGTGAGCAAAGTGAATTTATTACCTAGTTTCGGCAACAGGTACTCATCCCCTAACGGCACATCAGGACAAGGTGAACCGGGACGTGTTTTGATTGGCCCGTCCAGAGCGTCGGCGGAATTCAACGGTGAGCCATCATAGGTACAGGGAACCGACAGTCGGCCCGAATTTACCAAAGGACGGGCAAACTCGTAATGCTCGGCCAAATCCAGAACGGAGTCGCGAAGCAGGAGACTCATCTCGGATTTTGGGGTGATGAAATCGGTCGAGCGGGTCGAATTCAGGATGTTTTCATCCGCGCCATGGATACGTTCAATGTCATAGCTGTCCAGCAATGCTTCATCAGCCTTGCCGTCGATCACCAGTTTCAGTTTCCAACCAAGGTTGTCGGTGTCTTGCAGGCCCGAGTTCGCACCCCTTGCGCCGAAGGGCGATACTTGGTGCGCGGCATCACCTGCGAACAGCACGTGGCCATAGCGGAACTTCTCCATCCGGCGGCACTGGAATGTATAGATCGAGACCCATTCAAGCTCAAAGTCCACGTCGTCGCCCAGCATGGCTTTTAAGCGCGGGATCACATTTTCGGGTTTCTTTTCTTCGTCTTTGTCGATGTCCCAACCCAGTTGCAGGTCAATGCGCCACACGCCATCGGGTTGCTTGTGTAGAAGGGCGGACTGGCCGCGGTTGAAGGGCGGGTCGAACCAGAACCAACGCTCGGTGGGGAAATCTGCCTCCATGATTACGTCGGCGATCAGAAAGTTGTCTTCAAACACGCGTCCGACGAAATCCAGACCCAGCATCTGCCGCGTCGGAGAGCCAGCACCATCGCAAGCGATCAGCCAATCGGCTTCAATGTTGTATGATCCTTCCGGGGTATCGATTTCCAGCGTCGCGTGGGTCGGATGGGTGCCAATGGCCGTGACTTTGTTGGCGCCACGAATTTCGATAGGTGCGCCTTCGGCCTCCAATTCGCGCACGCGATTTACCAGGTATTCCTCGAAATAGTATTGCTGAAGATTGATAAACGCCGGACGCTGGTGACCTTTCTCGGGCAGAAGCTCGAACTTATAGACCTCGCGATCGTCAAAGAATACCTTGCCGACATCCCATTTGACACCCTTGTCGACCATGGCTTGACCACATCCGAGCCGATCAAGGATTTCCAGCGGTCGCTTGGCAAAACAGATCGCACGCGAGCCGAAGCTGACCTTATCGTTTTCATCTACGATAACGACTTTCACCCCCTGTTGGGCGAGGTCAATCCCCATGCCAAGCCCAACGGGTCCGGCACCGATAATCACCACCGGATGGCGTACGGACGCTGATGCGTCCTGATCGGGGCTGCGCTGATAGGAATAAAGCGGGACTTCGAAAATCTTGTTCATGCGGTTCTCCTCCGGCTGGCGATGGTCGCCGATACGCATTGTAGCGAATTTCGTTGCGAAAGCTACGAAACGGAAAGGGATGCGCTGATTTGCGTCACCACACCCCGGCAAGTTTTAACCTTGCAAGGCTTCCCACATCTCAAGATCGCGCTGGGCGGTCCAGATGCGGGGCGTGTCAATGCCACGTGCTTCGTCATAGGCGCGGGCGACGTTGAAGGGCAGGCAATGCTCATAGATCGCGTAGTCCGCAAACTTAGGGTCACATTCGGCGCGCACGGCATCCCATGCTTCCTTCAGCGAACCACCACGCGCAGCCACTTTGGCGGCAGGGGCGTAGGTGCTGTAGACAAAGTCGCGGGTACTTTCGATGGCGCGGTCGACGGCGTCCGTGCCGATCAGTGCACCGCCACGACCTGGCGCAATCGCGTCCACGTCGAAGGCGGCGATGTTGTCGAGCGTGTCGCCCCAATCACTGAAATGACCGTCCCCGCAATAACAAGCCGAGTGATCTTCTACGATGTCACCAGTAAACATGACGTTCTGATCCGGCACATGAATAACGATGTCCCCAGCGGTGTGGGCGCGGCCAAGATGCATCAAATCAATGCGGCGGCTACCCAAATAGACGGTCATATCATCCGAGAATGTGGTGGTTGGGAAGGTCAGGCCCGGGATGCTTTCGTGCCCTTCAAACAGACGCGGGAAGCGTTGGAATTCGCTGTCCCAGTCTTCTTGACCACGCTCAACAACCATCGCGCGGGCGGTGTCGCCCATGATGATCTGATCCGCGCCATAGGCTGACACGCCCAATACGCGCACCGCGTGATAGTGGGTCAACACTACATGGCTGATTGGTTTATCAGTTACCGAACGCACACATTCGATGACCTTGTTGGCCAACCGTGGGGTGGCCTGGGCCTCAACGATCATGACGCTGTCGTCGCCAATGATCACGCCCGAGTTCGGGTCACCCTCGGCGGTGAAGGCGTAAAGCCCGTCGCCAATCTCATCAAAGGTGATTTTCTTTTCCGTCATGTCGCCTTGCGACGCGAATGCCTTTGCCATGGTCCGGTTTTCCTTTCTGGACAGGGGTGGGGGATCGTGATTCCCTCACCTCATGTTTGATCGTCGATATCTGCCCTATTGGGCCGTTGCTTTTGTCACCATCGCTACGCTTGTTACGCTGCTGGCGATGGGTCGGAATATCTCATGCCCCTGCGGTTACACATTGCTTTGGTATGCAGGTGATGACAGCGGGCAAGGGTCGCAGCATTTGATGGACTGGTATACACCAAGCCATCTGATCCACGGATTTCTTTTCTATGGCGCGACCTTCCTGTTGATGCGCCGTTTTGCCCTTGGTTGGCGGCTTCTGGTCGCCACCATCGTTGAAGGCGCGTGGGAGGTGGCCGAGAACACCGAGGCCGTCATCAATCGCTACCGCGAATTTACCGTATCCGGTGAATACTGGGGCGATAGCGTGGTAAATTCCGCCGTCGATCTTGGTGCCATGTTCCTGGGATTCTGGCTGGCCCTTCGTCTGCCCATCTGGATCAGCATTCTGATCATCGTGGGCTTTGAGGTGCTGACCACATTCCTGATCCGCGATGGGTTGGCGTTGAACATCATCATGCTGCTGGTGCCATCCGAGGCGATCCTCGAATGGCAAAGCGCAGGGGGTTGATGCCCAGAGCCCCATTTACTTCGGCCAGTTGACGGCGGGAAGGATCTTGCCAACGCAGTCGCCAAACCCGATTTGGAAGCCGTCGCCTTTGGCCGCGCCGCGCAGAGTCAGCGTGTCGCCGTCTTCGATAAACGTGCGAGTTTCCCCGGTGTCCAGCGTGAAGGGCTCGCGGCCCGCCCAGCTCATCTCCATCAGTGAACCATATTCCGTCTTGGTCGGGCCAGAGATCGTGCCAGAGCCAAGAAGATCGCCCACGTTCATTCCGCAGCCGCCAATCGCGTGGTGGCACAGTTGCTCAGCGGCCGAATAATACATGCGGGTGTAGTTGGTTTCGCCAACAACGCTGGCTTTGTTTGCGCCTTCGGGCTGCATCAGCACTTGCAGCGAGATGTCGTAAAGCCCGTCCTTCGACCCATCGAGATAGGGCAGAAGTTCCTTTTCCCGCTTGGGTGTCGGCGCGCGAAACTCCTCCAGCGCGGCAGCAGTGACGATCCATGGGCTGATCGAGGTGCCAAACGCCTTGCCCTGGAACGGGCCGAGTGGCTGGTATTCCCAACCCTGAATGTCGCGGGCGGACCAGTCGTTCAGAAGGACATAGCCGAAGATCATATCGTCGGCCTCGTCCACCGTTATGGGTTGGCCAAACTCGCAAGGCTTGCCGACGATGGCCCCCATCTCAAGTTCAATGTCCAGACGCATCGAGGGGCCAAAGCTGGGCATTTCTGCATCCGGCGCTTTGCGTTGGCCGTTCGGGCGGTGGATCGGGGTTCCCGAGATCACAACCGACGACGCACGGCCGTTATAACCAATCGGAATGTGCAGCCAGTTGGCCGGCAAGTCGGGCGAGCCACGCAGGATCGCGCCCATATTCGCCGCGTGCTGACGACCGGCATAGAAGTCGGTGTATTCCGACACAAGGAACGGCATATGCAGGTCCGCGTCAGCCTGTTTGACCAACAGTGGTTCGACTGCCGCGCGCTCTGATGAGCCTTCGCGCAGCAGTTGTTCCATACGGGTGCGTAAGGCAGACCAAGCGTCTGACCCCTGCTCCATCAACTCGTTCCAGAACGGGACGTCGAAGACGGGGTCGTCGCTAATTTCGATCAGGCCAGCCTCTTCTGCTGCGGCCACATCAAAGATCATATCCCCGATGGCAACACCGCAACGCGGTTCGTCATCTCCGACCGAGAAGACGCCATAGGGCAGGTTGTTCAACGGGAAAGGTGTGTCGGCGGAATTTGCGCTCTCCACCCAGGATTTCTTTAGTTTGCTCATGTGGTCCTCACTCAGCGTCAGGCTGCGCCTCGGGCCGGGCATCGGCGAAGGCAGGCAGGGTCAGGCAGGTTTCTTCGATCTCGGTCAAGCGGGGATAGAGGGTCAGGTCCAACCCCCAGCGCCGTGCGTTGTAATATTGCGCGACAAGGCAGATATCCGCCAGTGACGGCGTGCCGCCAAAGGAAAAGCGCGTATCCTTGCGCACCATCTGTTCCAGCGCCGCAAAGCCCCTGTCCATCCAATGGCACATCCACGCTTTCTTGTCTTCAGGTCCAGCGCCGAAAGTGTCGCCCAGATGGGCCACGACACGCAAGTTGTTCACCGGGTGAATATCCATCGCGACAACATGAGCGGCAGCAAGCACATGCGCGCGCTCAACCGGGTCAGGCGGAAGCAACGCGGGGTCGGGCTGCAGCGCCTCTAGATAGTCGATGATGGCCAAGGATTGCGTCAGCACAGTTCCGTCATCCAACACCAGCGTCGGCACCAGATGGGCGGGGTTCATTTCAACATACGCTGGCGAATGTTGCTGCCCGCCATCCTTCACCAGATGAACGGACTCAAGATCCACGTTGATCCCTTTTAGGTTCAACGCAATGCGCACACGGTAAGCCGCGGTGGACCGCCAATAGGTATAAAGCTTCATTATTTCTTACCGGGCGTGCCGTCGAACTTCTTCTCAAGGCTCTCCCAGCAGTCGATGTAATCATCCTGCAAGGGGGCCTCGTTCGCGGCGAAGGCGGTCAGGTGTTGGGGGAAGCGGGTTTCGAACATAAAGGACATTGTGTTTTCCAGCTTCTCGGGGCCGAGGTTCGAATTCGACGCACCCTCGAACGCATCACGGTCTGGCCCGTGCGGCAGCATCATGTTGTGCAAGCTCACGCCGCCCGGAACGAAGCCCTGCGGTTTCGCGTCATACTGACCATAGATGTTACCCATCAGCTCGGACATGATGTTCTTGTGATACCACGGGGGGCGGAAGGTGTTTTCCGCCACCATCCAGCGGTCGCGGAACAGAACGAAGTCGATATTCGCCGTGCCGGGTTGACCAGACGGCGCGGTGAGGACGGTGAAGATTGAGGGGTCGGGGTGATCAAACAGGATCGCGCCAACCGGGCAATAGGTGTTCAGGTCGTACTTATAGGGCGTGTAATTTCCGTGCCATGCGACCACGTCCAAAGGAGACTGGCCGATTTCGGTCTTGTGGAACTGTCCGCACCATTTGATGGTGATGGTTGATGGCACTTCGCGGTCTTCAAACGCTGCGACGGGGGCTTTGAAGTCTCGCGGATTGGCCATGCAGTTTGCGCCGATGGGCCCGCGCCCAGGCAATTCGAACTTCTGGCCATAGTTTTCGCAAACGAAGCCGCGCGCAGGGCCTTCCAGCAACTCGACCCGATAAACAAGGCCGCGCGGAATGATGCCGATTTCTTGCGGAGCAAGGTCGATCACGCCCAGTTCCGTATAGAACCGCAGCTTGCCTTCCTGCGGCACAACCAGAAGCTCGCTGTCAGCTGAGAAGAAATAGTCGTCGACCATGGATTCCGTCACCAGATAGACGTGGCTCGCCATACCTACTTGCGTGTTCACATCACCCGCCGTGGTCATCGTGCGCATACCGGTGATCCAGTTCAGACCCTCGGCGGTGGGCACGGGGTCCCAGCGATATTGACCCAGCGAAATCACGTCCGGGTCCACATGCGGCGCGGATTTCCAGTAAGGTACGTCGATCTTCGTGTAGCGTGCGGAATGCTTCACTGCCGGTCGGATGCGGTAACACCACGTCCGTTCAGGCGGGTTGGCCGTGAATGCGGTACCGGACAGTTGCTCGCCATACAAGCCATACTCGCATTTCTGCGGGCTGTTCATCCCCTGCGGTAACGCGCCGGGCAGAGCTTCGGTTTCGAAATCATTCGCCCATCCGGGCATGTAATGTGTTTCAGTGCCGACCAAGGACACCGCGCGCGTCATTTCGCGCCCAGAGCTGTGCTGGTTCATCTTAAGCCTCGTTTCAACACCCCTTGCAGGGCCAATCCTGTTTGCCCCGCAATGGTATCGTTGCGATTGAAATGAAGTCAAGGAAAAGCGACATTTCACAGGTGAAGTAATAAATTTCTAACAAATTGAAAGGTTAAGCCTGTATAAACTTCGGCTCGCTATCACTGATTCCGGGTGAAGAATGAGGTGGTGAGATGCGCGCTAACGCAAATGCGCCAGTGATCATCAAGAGGGTGAAGAAGGTCAGCGGTGGCGGACACCACGGCGGAGCATGGAAAGTGGCCTATGCCGATTTCGTGACCGCCATGATGGCATTCTTTCTTTTGATGTGGCTGTTGAACGCAACAACGGAAAAACAACGCAAGGGGATTGCGGACTACTTTAATCCAACCATCCCGATTACACGTGTGTCGGGCGGCGGCGAAGGATCGTTCGGCGGCGACAGTGTCTTTGTTGAAGAAACCCTGTCGCAATCTGGAAACGGCGGCATACCGCGCGACCCCGGCCCACCAGAAGGAGGAGCGGATGATGCCGCCGCGGAAAATGCGCGGTTGGAAGAGTTGGAAGAGATGCTGTTTGCCAGAGGTGGCGAAAGCATGGCCAGCGATGGGATCGCACGCCACATCGTGACCCGCGTCACCGATGAAGGTCTGCTGGTTGAGTTGTTTGACCTGGACGGTGCGCCGTTATTCGAGCCAAACACAACAACTCCGACGACGGTTCTGTCCGAACTGACCGAATTGATTGCGCGCGTATTTGCACTCGTTGAAAATGGCGTTGCGATTGAAGGCCATGTCGCCACGCAGCCGGTTGTCGTCATCGAAAACACAGCTTGGACACTGTCGACCGGGCGCGCAACCCAACTGCGAAAAATGTTTGAAGACAGCGCTTTGGCGCCAGAACGTATCGCACGCGTGACGGGTCATGCCGATCGTGAACCAGCAATCGGGAATGCCATGGCCATACGCAACAACCGGATTGAGCTGATCTTGCTGCGCACTGGACGCTGACGCTGGCGGGTCTGTTCTGCAAAAACAGAATTGACTTCAATTTTAGGTGTTAGCCGCCTGTTAAGATCAGGCCTCTATGGATGAAGATCGACAAAGAGGTAGAAGCAGCAGAAAGGCGCACCATGACGATTTCCTCCTCACTCAGTGCCGGCGTCGCCGGATTGAATGCTCATGCAACCAAACTGGCTACGATTTCGGACAACATCGCGAATTCTTCGACTTTCGGATACAAGCGTGCCACGGCAGATTTTCAGAATCTGGTGATCGGTGGGCTGGCCGGGGCAGGCACCTATTCGGCAGGCGGGGTGCGCACCACAACTCAGCGTTTGATTGATGAACACGGGCCGCTCATTTCGACTTCAAACCCGATGGATATCGCGATCAGCGGCCGTGGCATGTTGCCCGTAACGCAAGAGGTGTATCGCGAAGCCAATCCCGGCGAACGTCCGATGATGATGACCACGACCGGGTCGTTTCGCACAGATTCCGAAGGTGTTCTGAAAACCGAAACCGGGTTGGTTCTTCTGGGCTGGCCCGCGGATGCAGACGGGAACGTCGCGACCTATCCTCGCGATACCGGCGTAGGATTGGAACCGGTTGTCATCAACGCCAACCAAACAGCGGGTGATCCGACCACCACGATGAAGCTTGGCGTCAATCTGCCCGCAGTGGAAACCGAGGCTGGATCAGCCGGAGCCACGCGCCCCCTGTCGGTGGAGTATTTCGGCAACCTTGGCACTTCTGAAACGCTAGATTTCTCGTTCACACCGGTCGTTCCGGCAAGCGGATCGTCCAATCAATGGACAATGGTTATCACTGACAGCGCTTCAGGTGGAGCAACTGTTGGAGAATACACGCTGACGTTTGACGATTCACGGACGGATGGCGGCTCTCTCGCTTCTGTCGCCATCGTATCTGGTGGTGCCTACAACGCAACAAACGGGACACTTGATTTGACCGTCGCGGGTGGACCGCTTTCGCTGACCATCGGTAAAATTGGTGATCCAAACGGCCTGACGCAGTTATCAGACAGCTTTGCACCTGTGGCGATCACCAAGAATGGCTCGCCCGTGGGCAATCTGACGGCAGTTCAGATCGACGAGCATGGATATATCAAAGCGACCTATGACACCGGCTTCATTCGCACGATTTATCAAGTGCCTTTGGTGGATGTTCCAAATCCGAACGGACTAATCTCAATCTCAAACCAGGCCTATCAGGTGTCTCCGGATAGCGGCTCTTTCTTCATGTGGGATGCCGGTGACGGTCCAACCGGCGAGGTCGTGGGCTTTGCGCGTGAGGGGTCAACAACCGACGTCGCGGGTGAATTGACCAGCCTGATCCAGACGCAGCGGGCTTATAGCTCGAACGCCAAAGTCATTCAGACAGTGGATGAGATGCTGCAAGAAACCACCAATATCAAGCGCTGATAAACGAGGTAAAATCAGAGACTGACACATGAGCATTACCGGCGCCTTCTCAAACGCCCTTTCAGGGCTAACAGCCTCGTCGCGCGCGGCCGAGCTTGTCTCATCCAATGTCGCCAACGCGATGACCGAAGGCTATGGCACCAGATCGCTGGAACTGTCAACCCGAACGCCGGGCAGCGCTGGTGTCCGGGTCGAAGCTGTTCTAAGGCAAGTGGATGAAGTGCTTATCGGCGACCGCCGTCTTGCTGATGCAGCGGCGGGATACCACGGCGCGCAACAACAGTTTCTGATGGAACTGGAGCAGATGCTGGGGACTCCCAACCAGCCCAGATCTTTATCCGGTCGCATGGCACAGTTCGAGGCATCTCTGGTTGAAGCGGCAGCCCGACCGGATAGCCAAACGCGCCAGTCGGTGGTGTTAAGTGCGGCCTACAGTCTGACCACACATCTGAATGTCACATCGGATCACATCCAAAGCGCGCGATCGGATGCAGATCAAGCAATCGCGGGAATGGTGGAAACACTCAACGCAGGGTTGGAAGATGTTCAGGCGCTGAACGTGAAGATACAAACGGCGCAGTCTCGTGGCGATGATGCGTCCGGGTTAATGGATTTGCGACAGCAGAAAATTGACACGCTGTCTCCGATTGTGCCGTTAAAGCAGTTACCGCGGGAAAATGGGGCGGTCGCGCTGATAACAACAGGTGGCGCCGTATTGCTGGACGGTAAGGCCGCAAAACTGGACTTCACGCCCGTTAATATGATTGTGCCAGAAATGACGCTGTCAGGTGGTGCCCTATCGGGTCTGTTGTTGAACGGACTACCCATCGAAACTAGTGATGATCGCAGCCTCATTGCGGGCGGCGCTCTGTCAGGTCAATTTACTGTGCGCGATCAGATCGCCGTTACCGCACAGGAGCGGTTAGACGGCTTTGCACGGGATTTTATTGAGCGCTTCCAAGATCCCGCACTTGATACAACTCGCGCATCCGGCGCCCCGGGTTTATTCACAGATGCGGGGTCCGCCTTTGCGGCAACCGATGAAGTCGCGCTGTCAGCACGTATTTCAGTTAATGCTTCCGTCGATCCAGAAAAAGGTGGCGCATTGTGGCGCTTGCGCGACGGGCTTGGTGCCGCTGCGCAAGGAAATGCTGGCGACTCTGGGTTGCTGAACGGGCTTATCGATACCTTAGGAACGTTTCGGTCACCAGTTTCCGGCGGATTTTCCACAGTTTCGCAGACCGCAGCCGGATTGGCATCCGAACTGCTGTCGAGCGTGAGTTCAGATCGGCTTATGGCGGAAACCCATCTTGGATTTGCTGCGTCCCAACAGCAAGCACTGCGCCAGATGGAACTTTCTCAAGGCGTTGATACAGACGCCCAAATGCAGAAGCTGATGCAGATCGAACAAGCGTATGCCGCCAACGCTCGCGTTATTTCGACCGCTGATGAAATGATCCAGACTTTGCTGGCAATCTAGGAGAGATGACATGACAATTGCAGGCTATGGTGATCTCGCCAGTGCGTTCCAAACCCGCCACCTAACAGCGCAGATGAAGCAGGACATGGCACGTCTTGGGCAGGAGTTGTCGACCGGTCGCAAGGCGAGTTTGGCGAGCCATATTTCAGGGGATTTTGGCCCTGTGGCAGGCCTTGAGCATAGCCTTAAACTGCAATCCGCCTATGCGCAGAGCGTCAATGAAGCTGCGATAGTTCTGGCTGGTGCCCAAACCGTTCTGGGCAACGTCCAAGATCAAGCCGAGACACTGTCCGGCAACTTGCATCTTGCAATCAGTTCCCAGAATGCAGGATTGCTGCATACCACTGGGGTCGATGCGCGGGAACGGTTTGCGTCGGTGGTTTCGAGTCTGAACACAAGTCTCGGCGGACGAACGCTTTTTGCAGGGACGGCAACAGATGGACCGGCTCTGGCAGACGCCGACGCAATCTTATCAGACATAATGACCGCGATCTCTGGGGAAACCACAGCTGCTGGTGTCGCGGATCAGATCGACGATTGGTTCAAAACGTCGGGCGGCGGATTCGACATATCAGGCTATCAGGGTTCCAACCAAGACCTGGGGCCGTTTCGATTGAGCGATGGAGAAGTGGCGACGCTGTCTATCAAGGCAAACAATGCTGAAATACGCGATGTGTTGGCCGCCTTCGCTAAATCGGCGGTCATCGCTGAAGGGGCGTTGGCGGGCGATGCTGAGGCCCAGAAAGAGCTTTTGACGCGATCATCAAACGATCTTCTAAGCGTGATAGATGATCTGACCAGTATTCGGACGGGTGTTGGTCGCGTTGAGGCACGTATTGAAGAGAAAGCTGCGAGCAACGCTGCAGAAAAATCGGCGCTTGAGTTGTCATACAATCGGCTGACCGCAGCTGATCCGTTTGAGACGGCAACAGCATTGCAGGCGCTCTATGACCAGATGGAAAGCCTTTATACTGTGACCGCTCGCCTCTCAAACCTGAGCTTTGCGGATTATATGCGATGACCCGGCTTTTCATCTTCATGATCACAATGCTGTTTTCCATGTCCACCGCACAGGCGAATTCCGTGCGCATCAAGGATCTTGTGGAGTTTGATGGGGTGCGTGGCAACGATCTGGTAGGTTATGGGCTTGTAGTTGGTTTGAACGGCACCGGCGACGGCATTCGCAATGCGCCTTTCACCGAAGACATTATGTCAAACATTCTGGAGCGATTGGGCGTCAACATCACGGGCGAGCAGTTCCGTCCAAAGAACGTGGCCGCCGTTTTCGTCACCGCGGCCTTGCCGCCCTTCGCCCGCGCCGGATCGCGAATTGATGTGACGGTATCGGCTATCGGCGACGCGAAGAGTCTTTTGGGTGGTACGCTTATCATGACCCCACTGAATGCAGCGGATGGCGAAATTTATGCCGTTGGTCAGGGCACTATCATCGCCGGTGGCGCTGTTGTTGAAGGTGACGCAGGAAAGGTCACGCAAGGCGTTCCGACAAGTGGCGTCATTCCAAATGGCGCGCGTGTTGAGCAAGAGATCGACTTTGATTTTACTAAGCTGAAATCTATCCGGCTTGCGCTCAGAACACCGGACTTTACCACGGCAGAACGCATCGAACGTGCGATCAATGCAAAGTTTGATCGCGTTGTATCGCGGATGTTGGATAGCGGTACAGTGGTCGTCGATATCAGCGCCACACGCGCAATCTCGCCCGCCCATGCCATTGGCACCATCGAAAATCTAGGCGTTGAACCTGAACGCAAAGCCAAGGTCGTCATAGATCAGCGGTCGGGCACCATCGTTATGGGCTCGGACGTGCGGATCAGTCGGGTTGCAGTCTCGCAAGGCAATCTGACGCTTCGGATTCAGGAAGCGCCAGTTGTCGTGCAGCCCAACCCGTTCTCGAATGGAGAACCGATCTTGGTGCCACGAACCAATGTTGGTCTTGAAGAAGAGCCAGGTATCGGCTTGGCCGAGGTGGATGGAGGAGCTTCACTATCGGACGTGATCGCTGGGCTTAATGCGCTAGGGGTCGCACCGCGAGATCTTATCGACATTCTCAAAAGCATCAAAGCCGCAGGTGCGCTCCACGCTGATTTTGTGGTCCGCTGATTTACTTCTACAGGTGTGGTTATCCGACCGAAACGAATACATGGCAGTTGCGTGTGACAACGCGCGCGCCGTGCTTTGTAAGTAAAAGACCACACGGCACCACGTATCATTAGCATTCGCGACTGCCTCTGGTCAGCCGATCGGGAAAACAGGGCGATGAACACAATTTTTTACTCGTTAGCGGCACGCGGCTTCGACCACCTGTTACCATGTTGCGCAAAGCAAAATCCCTGTTTCTTTTGATCGCCTTTCTGGTTTGAGCTTGTATTTCTCTTCAATTCGGGCATAAATCCACAAAACTGTGAGAAATTGTGGCAATACCCGGAAGTCCGGCCCGACCACATATTTGGGGGCTGATGTGACAAGTGAGGCAAAACATTCCTATCGCGAGCTGGAATTGCTCGATGCCATTCGCAGGGTTGGGGGGTTCGCCAAAAACTCAGATCTTGCGAGTGCGCTGAATGTTTCGGAAGAAACCGTACGTCGCACGATCAAAGCCTTGTCAAAGACGGGATCGGTCGCACGGGTTCATGGTGGCGCCTATCTTGTCGGAACCCAGAGTGACCCGAGCTTTTTCCAGCGGATCGAACAATATGCGCGAGAGAAGCGCGCTGTCGCGCAAACCCTTGTGCGCGAGATTGAAGACGGTATGACTTTGTTTCTGGATGTCGGTAGCACCACTGCATTCGTCGCAGAGGAATTGCGCACCCGTGGCAATCTTTCAGTAACGACAAACTCGGTTCAGGTTGCGCAAACCCTGGTGGGCCACAACGACAATCATGTCTATCTTTTGGGCGGAGAAATGCATGTCGACGAACTGGGTGCATTCGGTCATGTGGCTGAACAACAGGCGCGACAGTTCTGTTATGATTTGTCCGTTCTTAGCGCCGACGCGCTGCACATCAAGCGCGGCTTTCTTTATTTGAACAGGACGGAAGCGGACTTGGCGTCCGTGGTGATCGACTGTTCGGATGCTGCAGTTGTGGCAATGACTCATCACAAATTTGGATCGAAAGCGCCCCATCAGGGATTTACGCCGCAAAACATTGATCGGATGATCGTAGATCAGGTGCCGGAGCCTGAATTGGCGCGACAGTTGGACAAGTGGGACATAAGAATTAGGGCGGTACATCCCGAGATCGTGCAATGCTGACGGAGGCTGAAACCATTGTCGCTCATGCCAATCGCATTGCCGATCTGGCAGGTAGTTCCGCGATGGCCTATTTTCGCCATCTGTTGGAGATCGATCTGAAAGACGATGAAAGCCCCGTCACCCAGGCTGACCGTGGAGTTGAGCTGTGCGTTCGCGCATACCTTGAGCAGCATTTTCCCGAAGATGGAATTCTGGGCGAAGAGTTCGGCCAATCTGACCTGACCTGTGACCATGTCTGGAGCATTGATCCAATTGACGGCACGCGGTCTTTCCTGTCCGGCCACCCAATGTTCGGCTTTCTACTGGCTCGGCTGCATATGGGTGTGCCCACCATTGGTGTGATCGGAATGCCTGCGCTAAACGAAACGATGATTGGCGTGCGGGGTGGCTCTGCGATGCTGAACGGCGACAGGGTTTGTGTCTCGTCGCAGACTTCGCTGGATCAGGCCATTCTGTATATCAACGAAGCCGAGAAGATGTTTGCCCTGCAACCTCAGACCTTTAGCGGTCTTTTGTCCGCAGGTCAGACGAGGCGGTTTGGCTATGACTGTTATCCTCATGCTCTGGTTGCCATGGGGCATGTCGATGCAGTGGTGGACTGGGATTTGCAGCCCTATGACTATTTGCCATTGGTCCCTGTGATTGAGGCGGCGGGGGGCATTATCACCGACTGGAACGGACAGCCGTTGGCCTTGTCGTCCGGCACGTCCGGCGTCGTGACGGCCGCAACCGCCGATCTTCATGCCGAGCTTTTGCATCTGGTGGGGTCGTAGAATGGCCATTGTGAGTTTTGTCATTAGCCTTGCGGGTGCCACAATGCTGTTGTTGTTCGCGGTGCGAATGGTGCGCACCGGGATCGAACGCAGTTTTGGCGCATCGTTTCAACGGTTGCTGACGGACAATCGCAGTCTGATCGGTTCCAGCGCAACCGGCGTTTTCCTGGCGATTGTTTTACAAAGCTCAGCGGCGGTGGCGCTGTTGGCGACTGGGTTTGCGGCGAGCGGCTATCTGGCCTTTCCAACCGGGCTTGCGATTGTGTTGGGTGGCGATCTGGGATCGGCGCTTATCATTCAGATTTTGTCGTTCAAGCTGGATTGGCTGGTGCCTTTGTTACTTGCCGTCGGCGGTTGGTTGTTTGTGAAAGTCGAAAGCAAGAAAGGCCGTCAGTTTGGCCGTATTCTGATGGGTGTCGCATTTATCCTGATTTCACTGCAGTTTCTGCGTGAAGCTGTAGCACCAATTAGCGACAGCGCATTCCTTCCAGCAGTGTCCGGGTATTTAGCGCGTGATTTCGTGACGGCCTTCATCGTTGGCGCCGCCTTGGCATTCGTCATGCACTCTAGTGTTGCCGCCATCCTGATGTGCGTGACGCTGGTCCAAATCGGGGCCATCCCGTTTGCCGCCGCGCTGTCGCTTTTGTTGGGGGCAAACATGGGCAGCGCGTTCATTCCGATCTGGCTGACCCGTGGAATGCCGGCTGTCGGACGACGTATTCCGTTTGCAAATCTGATGCTGCGCGGCAGCTGGGCTTTGATTGTCCTACTGGTCGTAAACTTGTTGTATGATCCTGAACACCTGCTTTTTGTCGGCCCGGGGCAATCACTGATTTACGCCCATATCGGGTTCAATCTGTCTTTACTGGTGTTAGCGTTGCCATTCTGCGGCCTGATCGAAGGGCCCATTGTGCAGGTGTTTCCGAAATACTCGGGCAATTCGGCAGCCGGATCAGAACAGCCGGTCAGCGCGTTAGACCCATCCGCGCTTGATACGCCGCAACAGGCCATTGCCAGTCTGAAACGAGAGTTGCTGCGAATGATTGGACAGGTCGAACGGATGTTCCACACCGTCCCCCAGCTTTATGAAGCAACAGACACATCGGTGTTGCGCGCAACTCGCGCGAAGGATGATGAGGTGAACGATACACTTTCGGGCATCCGATCCTATGTGGCGACAATGCCGCAGGACACCTATTCCAAAGCGGATACCAAAACGGTTCGCGGGTTGATGGAATATGCGATCCGACTTGAAGCCGCAGGTGATGTGATCGCGATGAAGTTGACCTCGGTCGCGAAAGAAAAGCTGGATGGCCACCTGAGCTTTTCAGAGGAAGGTTGGGCCGAGCTTCGGCGAATGTATGAAGCGGTTTGCGCGAACTTCCATCTGGCCAGTAATGTGCTTGTCTCGGACGATCTGGAAAGCGCACGATTGCTTGTGGTTGAGAAAGCCGATTTTAAGCGAGCCGAGCGCAAAAGCCGAAAATACCATTTAGCCCGCTTGCAAAATGGCCGTGTCGAAAGCTTCGAAACCAGCGACATCCATTTGGAAACCCTGCGTGCCCTGCGTGATATCAACAACCACATCGCTGCGATCGCCTATCCGATCCTTTATCGGAATGGCCAGCTTCTGGAAACACGTCTGATCGAAGATTTGGACGGCAAGGAAGTGAGCGACTGATGCCGAGTAAATCAAGCGATTGTTGGGGTAAGGTTAGTTACCGGCGAATGCCGCCCGGACTGTCACAATACATTGATAAAATTGTGTCACGAGGCGCAGGGCACGACCCGCGTTGCAACGCGTTTTTAAAAAACAAAGGTCGCGCACCAAGCGTCTGCGCTTGGTTTTAGCATAGGTCAGGCCAATCATATGGTAGGTATAATCGATTTTTCTTGTCGTCAGAACCTGCCAAACTGGCTTGAAAAAGGATGGCGAGGAAGTTGATCGCTCCCGTCACGACAACAGAAGATCAACAGAGGAGAAAACAATGAAACACACAGCGAAAAGACTTGCGTCCTTTCTGGCTGGCGTTGCCTTTGCGACGGTCGCAGTCGCAGAGACCGAGCTGACAGTCTATACAGCCGTAGAAGCTGAAGATCTGGCCCGCTACGCCGAGACGTTCAATCAAAGCCACCCTGACATTAAGATCAACTGGGTGCGCGACTCTACCGGCATTATCACCGCAAAACTGTTGGCCGAGCGTGACAACCCGCAAGCCGATGTGATCTGGGGGCTGGCGGCCACATCACTTCTGCTGCTGAAATCCGAAGGTATGTTGGAGCCGTACGCCCCGGCTGGAGTAGAAAGCCTTGATCCGAAATTTGTCGATGGGGACAACCCGCCCGCTTGGGTTGGCATGGACGCCTGGGTCGCTTCGGTCTGCTATAACACAGTCGAGGCTGAAAAGCTTGGGCTGACACCGCCTACATCATGGAAGGACCTGACCGATCCCATGTATGCGGGCCATGTGATCATGCCAAACCCGAATTCCTCGGGCACAGGTTTCCTGGACGTGTCCAGCTGGTTGCAATTGTTTGGTGAAGAAGGCGGTTGGGAGTACATGGACGCGCTGCATGAAAACATCGCGCGTTACACTCACTCGGGATCGAAACCCTGCAAGCTGGCGGCATCGGGTGAGATCCCGATTGGCATTTCGTTTGCGTTCCGTGGTGCAAAGTCGAAAGCGGACGGCGCACCCTTGGAAATCATTGTTCCGTCCGAGGGTGTTGGTTGGGATATGGAAGCCACGGCAATCGTCGCAGGCACGGCCAATCTTGAAGCGGCACAGACACTGGTTGATTTCACCGTCACCAAAGAAGCCAATGAGATGTACAATACTGGCTATGCCGTCGTCGCCTATCCTGGCGTGGCCAAGCCGGTTGAGCACTTCCCCGATGGTTTGCTGGACGCAATGATCGAAAATGATTTCGAGTTTGCGGCGAACAATCGCGCCGCTATTCTTGAGGAATGGCAGAGCCGCTACGACGGCAAGTCCGAACCTAAATCCTAAGCGAAGTGAGCGGGGGACACGTCCTGTTTCCTGCTTTCACCCGCACCCCTTCCAGAACTGACACACGCGCCCGGCCGCGACCGGACAGATTTGGCCGTGAGCCAACGGAAAAATGTAAGGAAAAGCCCGTGATACAAGACACTGCTTTAGGTCAGAAAACCTATCTCAGCATCGATAAGCTATGGAAAGCTTTTGGAACATTCCTTGCGCTGAAAGACATTTCGCTGGATATCAACGAAGGTGAGTTTGTTTGCTTTCTTGGCCCGTCGGGCTGCGGCAAGACAACTTTACTTAGGGCCATCGCAGGGCTTGATCTGCAAACGAAGGGAACTGTCATGCAGGACGGCAAGGATGTCTCGAACTTGCCCCCTTCGGAACGTGATTTTGGCATCGTGTTCCAGTCCTACGCCTTGTTTCCCAACCTGACGATTGAGAAGAATATTGCGTTCGGACTGGAAAACACCGGTCGCAGCAAATCCGAGATTGCCGTGCGCGTCAGCGAATTGCTGGAACTGGTCGGCCTGCCCGAGCAAGGCCGAAAATACCCCGCGCAACTGTCTGGCGGACAACAGCAGCGGATCGCACTTGCCCGTGCGATTGCCACCAATCCGGGTCTATTGCTGCTAGACGAACCTCTGTCGGCTCTGGACGCCAAGGTGCGCGTCCACCTGCGCCATGAAATCAAAGAGCTTCAGCGCAAGCTGGGTGTGACCACCGTCATGGTGACACACGATCAGGAAGAAGCCTTGGCGATGGCTGACCGGATCGTGGTGATGAACCATGGCGTGATCGAACAGGTCGGATCGCCCACCGAAATCTATCGCGAACCGGTAAATCTGTTCGTCGCTGACTTCATTGGCGAGATGAACCAAATCGCCTCAATGGTCACCAAAGGCGGACGACTTAGCGTTGGTGAAAAGACATTTGCTTGCCATGAGCACAGCTTCGGTGATGGTACTCCTGTCATTGCTGCCATTCGTCCCGAAGACGTTATCCCACACGAAGACGGTTATAGCGCTGATGACCCGAACCGGAACTGCATCGACGTGATGTTGCATGAAATGGAGTTCCTTGGGTCGTTCTGGCGCTGCCGCCTACGTAATGAACGGTTCGGCCAATCTGAATTGATTGCTGACTTTTCGATCAACGCCGTGCGTCGGCTTGGGTTGGGCCAAGGCCGCAAAATGGTCATCGAACTACCGACCGATCGCTTGATGGCCTTTGACCGTCCGGAGGCAAATTGATGGCTGACGCGACCGATTATTCACAACTGCCTGATGGCCCGACCATCAAAGGCAAGCTGAGCCGCGATGACATCATGATGCGTGGAGGGATGCTGGTCATCGCCCTGTATTTGATCATCACGTTGGCGTTTCCACTATATGCCATGCTGTCGAAGTCGTTTTCCACCTATCGGTTCGAGCTGTCCCAATATGAATTCCAGATCAGCGACGAGGATGGTGTATTTGACGGCACCGTCCTGAACGGTGCTGAACTGAACCAACAAACCGGCGCGATTGACGAGCTTGATCTCAGCGCCGGATCGGACGGGCGTATTGGCGTGACCGGCCTATTCCCGGACTTCAGTTTCCGCAGCCCAGTTTTGTATCAGATCCGAAACACCAGTGATACGGGGCGGTTTCTGGTCGGGTCCACGCTTCAGGATGGCACTGACTGGGTGACCTTGGACAGCAACACGTTCCGGCGGGTGCAGCTTCGACCAGTGAAATCAACGGGGTTCGACAACTTCGTCAACTATTTCTCGACGCCAGCACTGTTCAATTCGATCAAAAACTCGCTGTGGATCGCGGTGGTCAGCACCATCGTGACCGTGATCCTGGCGTTCTGGTTCGCCTATGCGCTGAACCGCAGCTGCATGCGATACAAGGGCGTATTCCGACTGATCGCCATGGCACCCATCCTTGTGCCGTCGCTGTTGCCCGGCATCGCGCTTGTCTATCTGTTCGGCAACCAAGGCATGATCAAGGAGCTTCTGTTTGGGGCCAGCATCTATGGCCCGATCGGGATTGTCATCGGATCGATCTTCTTCACCTTCCCGCATGCGTTTATCATCATCTCGACCGCGTTGGCGATTTCGGACGCGCGCCTTTACGAGGCGGCGGCCAGTTTGCGAGCGACACGCTGGCGCACATTTTGGACCGTTACTATCCCCGGAGCACGCTATGGCCTGATCTCGGCGGCGTTTGTGGTGTTCAACCTTGTAATCACAGATTTCGGCTTGCCAAAGGTTATCGGCGGGCAGTTCAACGTACTTGCAGTGGATATCTATAAACAGGTGATCGGCCAGCAGAATTTTGAGATGGGTGCGGTGGTGTCCGTGGTTCTGGTGATCCCTGCGATCTTTGCCTTCGCCATCGATCGGTTGGTCCAGTCAAAGCAAGTGGCGTTGCTGTCGGCGCGTTCGGTCCCCTATCAGCCGCAACCCGACAAGCGTACTGACACGATCTCGTTCATCTATTGCGCCTTTGTCGGACTGTTCATCGTCGGTATTCTGGCAGTCTGTCAATTCGCAGCCCTCATCAAGTTCTGGCCTTATGACCTGAGCCTGAGCCTGAACAACTATCAGTTCGACAAAATGGATGGTGGCGGCTGGGGGTCGTATTACAACTCGATCAAGCTTGGCTTGCTGACTGCAGTGTTTGGAACGGCCATCGTTTTCTTCGGTGCTTATCTGGTCGAGAAGACAAACGGTTTCAGAACCGGTCGTGCGTTATTCCAAATGTTTGCGATGCTGCCAATGGCTATTCCGGGCATGGTGTTAGGCCTGGCCTACATCTTTTTCTTCAACAATCCGTCTAACCCGCTGAATGCGATTTACGGAACCATGGCGATCCTGGTGATCTGTTCGGTGACCCATTTCTACACCGTGTCTCACCTGACCGCGGTGACTGCATTGAAGCAGATGGATCGCGAGTTTGAATCGGTCTCGGCATCCTTGAAACAGCCCACGATGAAGCTCTTCAGCCGGGTGACCGTGCCGGTGTGCCTGCCGTCGATCCTGGACATCTCGATCTATCTGTTCGTCAACGCTATGACGACGGTGTCAGCGGTGGTGTTCCTGTATTCGCCCAAGACATCGCTGGCGTCGATTGCGGTTCTGAACATGGATGACGCCGGGGATATTGCCCCAGCGGCAGCGATGGGAATGATGATCTTCTACACCAACGCGGCGGCGCGGATCATTCACCTGATTGTATCCAAGGGTGTTTTGACGCGCACGCAGGCGTGGCGGACACGCTGATCACCCGCTGAGAAGATCAAGAGGCGCTGGCCTGACCGCCGGCGCTTTTTTCTTGTTGGGCATTTCGCGCGAACTCCATGAAGGCGCGGATCACTTTGACATCGCGCCGTTGCGCCAGATGCACCAAGGTCTCGCTCATCTCGATATCCGCGTCGACAAGCTGGATCTGAACCAGCCGGTCGTCATGCCCGTATTCGGCCAGCGAAACGAACCCGATCCCGGCGCCCGAGGCCACGACCTCACGCACCGCTTCGCGTCCTTCGGCCACGATGGCGGGGGTCAGCGTCAGCCCCTTTTTCTTTGCGCGTTCTTCCAGCTTCTGGCGGGTCTTGGAGCCCTGTTCGCGAAAGATCAGCGGCAGGTCTGGCAGGTCTTGCAGGCTGAGCGACCGCCGTTTGGCCAGCGATGATCCGCGTGCAGCAAAGGCCGTGATCTTTGTGGTGCCAAGGTTCAGCGCCTCCATATCGTTTCCGGGTGTCAGGCTGCCGACGATGCCGATCTCGGCGTTATAGGCGCGCAGGTCTTCCAGAATCTCCTCGGTGTTGCCTGTGCGCAATGTGACCGAAATATCGGGATATCGTTTGCGGAAATCGCCGAGGAAGTGGGTGATGTGATGGGCACTGTCGGCAATGATACGTAGTTCACCTTCAATCGCGGCACTGGTCGAGGACATGTAGTCTTCGATCTGCTGCTCGATCTCGAAATACTGCTTGGTATAGAGGAAAAGCTGCGCGCCTTCCTCGGTCAGTCGCACCCGCTTGCGTTCGCGGTGAAACAGAAGCGTATCGTGATCCTGCTCCAGCTTTTTCACCTGTTCCGAGATGGCGGGCTGGGTCAGGTAAAGTGCTTCGGCGGCACGGGAAAAACCACCCAGAAGGGCAACATGGTGAAAGGCTTTTAACTGGCTGTGGCGCATGGGTTTTCCGGTCAGTCCTTTGCATAAGCAGATCTTATGCTTTGATCGTTAATTGCAATTTCACATATAGGTCAAACTGCTGCAATGCTGTTCTTGCGTTCCCCTTTTCGGAGACAAGACATGACCGCCGCAGACCTCAAAATCGAACCGCCGCGTTTGGGCGAGCCGTATCTTCTGACCCCCGGTCCCTTGACCACCTCTTACGCCGTGAAAGAGGCGATGCTGCGCGACTGGGGCAGCTGGGATGACGACTTCCGCGCCATGACCCGCGAGATGCGCCAGCGCCTACTGGCGCTTTTGGGCGACGGGTCCGATGAATTCGACTGCGTGCCGATGCAGGGCAGCGGAACGTTCTCGGTCGAAGCGATGCTGGCGTCCTTTATCCCGCGCGATGGCAAGGCGCTCGTGCTGGCCAACGGTGCCTATGGGATGCGGTCGGCGCAGACGCTGGAGTATTTAGGGCGCGATCATATCGTGCTGAACAAGGGTGATTACTTGCCGCCCCGCGGTGACGAGGTGGCGCAAATCCTGGCCGACGACCCGGCGATCAGTCATGTCGTTGCAATCCACTGCGAAACCAGTTCCGGCATACTGAACCCGGTGGAGGAGATTTCCAAGGCTGTTTATGCCGCCGGGCGCAAATTGTTGATCGACTCGATGTCTGCCTTCGGCGCGATCGAATTGAAGGTTGCGGATATCCGCTATGAAGCGATGGTGTCCTCAGCCAACAAGTGTATCGAAGGGGCGCCGGGGTTTGGCTTCATCATCGCGCGCAAGTCCGAGCTTGAGACCGCGAAAGGCAACAGTCACTCGCTGAGCCTCGATGTCCATGCGCAATGGGCGCATATGAACAAAACCGGGCAATGGCGGTTCACTCCACCCACCCATGTGGTCGCCGCCTTTCTTGAGGCGTTGCGCGGGCACGAAGCCGAAGGTGGCGTTGCCGGGCGCGGCGGACGTTACACCCGCAACCGCGATGTCATGGTCGATGGTATGCGAGAGCTCGGGTTCGAAACCTTACTGAAAGATCGCTGGCTGTCACCGATCATCGTGACCTTCTTCTGCCCGGCGGATGAAAACTTCGTCTTTGACCGCTTCTATGAGCTTATGAAAGACAAGGGGTTTATCATCTATCCCGGCAAGCTGACCGTTGTGGACAGTTTCCGCGTGGGTTGCATCGGTCAGATGGATGAAAACGTCATGCGGCAGGTCGTGACCGCCGCCAAAGAAACACTGGATGAGATGGGCGTTCAGAACGCGGCGCCCCCTGCCATTGCACTTGAAGAACGCGCCAAGCTGGCCGCCTGAATACGAAGGAAGACTTAATGACCATTCACTCTCCTGTTGTTGCGAACGGGCGCGCTTATTCTGCTCCGAAGACCTGTGCGATTGCGATCTGCCTTGATGGGTGCGAGCCGGAATATCTGGACAAGGCCATTGCCGATGGGTTGATGCCGACGCTGAAGCGGATGCGGGCCGAAGGCACGGACCGGCTGGCGCATTCGGTGATCCCGTCCTTCACCAACCCCAACAACCTGTCGATTGCCACCGGGCGCCCGCCGGTCGTGCACGGGATTTGCGGCAACTATCTGTACGAGCCGGAAACCGGGGAAGAGGTGATGATGAACGACGTGCGCTTCCTGCGCGCGCCGACGGTGTTCAAGGCGTTCCATGATGCGGGCGCCCGCGTGGCGATTGTCACGGCAAAGGACAAGCTGCGCGCGCTTCTGGGGGCAGGTCTGACGTTTGACGATGACCGCGCCAAGTGCTTTTCGGCCGAGAAATCCGACACCTCCACCCAGGAAGAACACGGCCAGGGCGCCGCCAGCAAATGGCTAGGCATGGCGCAGCCCGAGGTCTATTCGGCCGAGCTGTCCGAATTCGTCTTTGCCGCCGGCGTCAAGCTTCTGCGGGAATGGAAACCGGACGTGATGTATCTGACCACCACCGATTACGTGCAGCACAAATACGCCCCCGATCAGGCCGAGGCGAAAGCGTTTTACGAGATGTTCGACACATACCTGACCGAACTGGACGCGATGGGGGCTGCGATTGTCGTGACCGCAGATCATGGCATGAAGCCCAAGCACCATGCCGACGGCTCGCCCTCGGTCGTCTATGTGCAGGACTTGCTGGATGACTGGTTGGGCGAAGCCGCCGCGCGTCTAATCCTGCCGATCACCGACCCTTACGTGGTGCACCACGGCGCGCTCGGTTCATTTGCCACCGCCTATCTGCCTGACAGCGCGGACCATGAGGTCATCATGGCCAAGCTGCGCGCAACCGACGGGATCACCGATGTGCTGACCAACGCCGAAGCGGTTGCGCGCTTTGAATTGCCCGCAGACCGGATCGGTGACATCGTGTTGGTATCGGGCGAAAACATCTGCATAGGCACGTCCGAACACCGCCACGATTTGGCGGCATTGAACGAACCCTTGCGAAGCCACGGTGGTCTGACCGAACAAGAGGTGCCCTTTATCTGCAACCGCGTTCTACCCTTACCAGAACGCCCCGTGCTGAGGAATTTCGACGCGTTCTTCTATGCCACGCAGGCGGCGGCACTTTGATATGAAGGATACCGTAATGAACAAGGACGACATCCGTCACGAAGGCATGCGTATCGGCGGCAAGATCGTGTTCACCGACGATGTGGTCGAGGTGAGGTACCCCTATACAGACGAGGTGATCGGCACGGTGCCTGCTGGTCAAGCCGAACACGCCCGCCGCGCATTCGAAATTGCTGCGAACTACAAGTCAAAGCTGTCGCGCTATGAGCGGTCACAAATCCTGCAACGCGCGGGAGAGCTGATTGGCGAGCGTCGCGAGTTTCTGGCCAAATGGCTGGTGTTGGAGCTTGGCATTTGCCACCAGCACGCCATTTACGAAACCAAGCGGGCGCAGGATGTCTATCAATTCGCCGCCGCACAGGCGCTGAATGATGATGGCGAGATTTTTTCGTGTGATCTGACCCATAACGGGAAAGAGCGCAAGATTTTCACCAAGCGGGAGCCGGTGAAAGCGATCAGCGCGATCACACCATTCAATCATCCGCTGAATATGGTCAGCCACAAGATTGCGCCCTCGATCGCAACCAACAACTGCATGGTGTGCAAGCCGACGGAATTGACGCCTCTGACGGCGATAGCGCTGGCCGATATCCTCTATGAGGCGGGCCTGCCGCCCGAGATGTTCCAAGTCGTCACCGGCTGGCCGCAGGACATCGGGGAAGAGATGATCGTCAACGACAACATCGACATCATTACCTTCACGGGTGGTGTGCCGGTGGGCAAGATGATCGCCGAAAAGGCGGCCTACAAACGGCAGGCGCTGGAGCTTGGCGGCAACGATCCCTTGATTATCTGCAATGATCTGAACGACGCCGATTTGGACAAGGCCGCGACCATCGCGGTGGCGGGGGCCACAGGCAACTCCGGTCAGCGTTGCACCGCAATTAAACGTATTCTCGTGCAAGAAAGCGTGGCTGACAGGTTCGTGCCGCTGGTGCTGGAGAAAGCCAAGAAGATTAAATTCGGCGATCCGCAAGACCCGGACACGGAACTGGGCTGCGTGATCCATGCGCAGGCTGCAGAGCTTTTCGAAAAACGCGTATTCATGGCCGAAAAGGATGGTGCCGAAATCCTGTATCACCCCGGTCGCGACGGCGCGCTTCTGCCACCCATCGTGGTGGACCACGTGCCCCATGACAGCGAGCTGGTGATGGAGGAAACTTTCGGCCCAATCATCCCGGTCGTCCGTGTGCCCGATGATGATGATGAGGTTATGCGGATCTCGAATTCGACCCAGTTTGGCCTGTCGTCGGGTGTCTGCACCAATGATCTAAACCGGGCGATTGCTTATATCAATGGGCTTGACGTGGGCACCTGCAACATTTGGGAACAGCCGGGCTACCGGATTGAAACCTCGCCCTTTGGCGGCATCAAAGACAGCGGCAATGCCGTGAAGGAAGGCGTCACCGAAGCAATGAAGTTCTTCACCAACGTCAAAACATATTCGCTACCCTGGCCAAGCTAAGATGTGCCGCGGCCACTTCCCCTCCCTGACTGCGAGGCCCGGTTTCCGGGTCTCGCCTTTTTTTGATTGAGCTGACATGAATACCAAGATCGTTCACACCGAAGGCGAATCCAACACGTCAGACGCCCGGCAGTCTTGGTTGAAGAAATCCATTGGCCCGAACTCTGCTCCGCTTCTAAAACGCGACGCCAAGGCGTTCATGCACCAAAGTCTCTCCAGCCCGTGTGTCAGCACCATTGCCAAGGCGGACGGTATCTGGATCGAGGATGCGGATGGTCGCAAGTTTATGGATTTTCATGGAAATTCTGTGCACCATATCGGCTATGGTCACCCCAAACTGATTGCTGCGATCAAGGCGCAACTGGATGATCTGCCCTTTGCCCCGCGCCGCTTCACCAACGATCCGGCGGTCGAATTGGCTGAAAAGCTGGCCGCGATTGCGCCCGGCGATCTGGGCAAGGTTCTGTTCACCACCGGCGGTTCAGACGCCAATGAGGTGGCGTTGAAAATCGCCCGCGCAGCGACGGGGCGGTTCAAGACCATCTCGTTCTGGGATGCGTTTCATGGGGCAGGTATGGGGGCTGCCAGCGTGGGCGGCGAGGCGACGTTCCGCAGCCACATCGCGGGGCCGCTTCTGTCGGGCACTGAGCACGTCGCACCCTTCGCCTGCTACCGCTGCCCATACAATCACGAAAGCCCTGACACCTGCGGATTGGCCTGCGCCAAGATGGTCGAGTATGTGTTGGAACGCGAAGGCGATGTGGCGGCGGTGATCGCTGAACCCATGCGTGCGGTGCCGTATGTTCCGCCCCCCGGTTTCTGGAAATCTGTGCGCGAGGCGTGCAACCGCCACGGCGCGCTGCTGATCATGGATGAAATCCCGACCGGGCTGGGCAAGACGGGCAAAATGTTCGCGTTTGAACATGACGAGATCATCCCCGACATCGTCACCATGGGCAAAGCGCTGGGTGGTGGCATTCTTCCGATTGCCGCTTGCGTGGCTCGCAAAGAATTGGATGTATGCGGAGACTTTGCCATCGGGCATTACACGCACGAGAAGAACCCGGTTACATCCCGCGCCGCCCTGACCACCATCGAGATCATTGAGGAAGAAGGATTGGTCGCCCGATCTGCTGAGCTTGGCACCCACGCGATGCAGGTGCTTCGGGATCGCCTGCAAGATGTCCAGATTGTCGGGGACATTCGTGGTCGCGGCCTGATTTTCGGCGTCGAAATCGTCGAGGATCGGACCTTGAAAACCCCCGGCAACGCGCGGGCCGAGCGGATCTATTACGCCTGTCTGGACGCCGGTCTGAGCTTCAAGATCAGCCAAGGCTGCGTGTTGACCCTGTCGCCGCCCCTGACCATCGCGCGTGACGATTTGGACCGCGCGCTGGATATCGTGGTGACGGCCATCAAAGACGCGGCATGACCGCTCAGGTCGCCTTGATCGTCCTCTCGGCGGCCTTCCTGCATGCGCTGTGGAATGCGCTCGTGAAAGGGGCAGGGGATAGGGTGATCATGTTGGGTATGATTGCCTTGGGGCATGTGGCATTTGCCTTGACCTTCATCGCGTTCGTGCCCTTCCCGGACCCGTCGGCATGGCCCTTTATTGTCGCGTCCATCGCGATCCACTGGCTGTATTTCTACTTCCTGAACGTCGCCTATCGTCTGGGTGATCTGAGTTTCATCTATCCCGTGGCGCGCGGCTTTGCCCCGGTTCTTGTCGCCTTGGGCGCTCAGTTCTGGGTGGGCGAAACGCTTCCGCTTCAAGCATGGATTGGCATCTTCAGCGTCTCGGCAGGGATCATGTTTCTGGCCCAAGGCGCGTTTGGTAGTGCCATGTCCCGAAATGCACTTCTGGCCGCCTTGGCGATTGGCGGCACGGTGGTGGCCTATACGCTGGTCGACGGGTTCGGAGTGCGAACCTCTGGCCACGCGTTGGGCTATATCGGCTGGCTGTTCCTGTCGAAACTCCTGATCGTCCTGTTCCTGTTTCCATCCCGTATGGACCGGCTGCGCGCACAACCGCCCAGAACTTTGCTGATCGGGTTCATGGGGGGCGTCGTGTCTGGCACAGCCTATGCGCTGGTGCTTTATGCCAAGACCATCGCGCCGCTGGGCATCGTGTCCGCGCTGCGCGAAACGTCGGTGATCTTCGCCGCCTTAATCGGTGTGCTCTGGTTCGGCGAAGGGCCGAGGGCCCGGCGACTTTTGTCGGCTGCGGCGGTCGGGGCTGGTATCATCTGCATCGGGCTGGTGCGGTAACCCGCGTCCTAATCGGCAAAAACCACGCCCTTGGTTTGAGCGCGCAGACGGGGGTCGTGGGATTTGATCAGCACATCGCGCCCTTCCAAAACCTCATGACAGCGGGCGAGTGTTTCTTCCTCCAACCGCTGCATCGCGTCCTCGGTATAGAAGGTCAGATGCGGTGACAGGATGACGTTGGGGTGGTCATAAAGCGCGCTCATTAGGTGACCGGTGCGGGTCAGGGGTTCTTGGCTGAACACGTCCAGCCCGGCCCCGGCAATCCTGCCTTCGCGGATCGCTTGGACAAGGGCCGCCTCGTCCACAATAGCGCCGCGCGAGACATTGATCAGGAAGGCCGATGGCTTCATTGCCTGCAGCTCCGCCTCGCCAATCATACCGCGCGTGTCGTCATTCAGGACCGCGTGGATGGTGACGAAATCGCTTTGCGCCATCAAGTCCTGCAGGTGTTCCACCTTGGTGACGCCCAGAGCGGCCATTTCCTCGGCAGATGTATGCGGGCTGTAGGCGATCACCTTCGCGCGAAACCCCAATCCGGCCATACGTGCCATGCTGCGTCCGATTTTGCCCAAACCGATAATCCCGACCGTCTTGCTGGCAATGTCTGAACCCAACCACCTCGGTTCGGGCCATGCCCAACCCTGCGAACTCATATGAGTGTTCAACGCAGTCAGTTTCTTGGCCAGTGCGATCAAAAGTGCAAACGCCCCTTCTGCGACAGTTTCTTCCGCATATTCCGGTACGTTCACCACAGCGATGCCCGCCTTGATTGCGGCAGGAATGTCGATGGCGTCAATCCCCACGCCATATTTGACGATGCCTTTCAGTTGGGGTGCGTTTTCAATCACCTGTTGTGTGATTGGCGTGTAGCACATCAAGATCAGGTCAGCGTCGCGCGTCGCCTCTAGCAGCACGTCTTCTGAGATACCGTCGGGCAGCAGAACCAAATCATGTCCGGCGGCTTTCAACGCAGCATCCAGGTTAGGTGTCCGAAGCTCGCTGTCTGTGCGCACGATTTTCATGGGGTGTTCCTGTTCTGTTGAACGTCTTGAAAAGGCTATCGGTTGTTGCGCCACGATGCCATTGCGAACGTGCATCTGTCGCCGGATGAGGAGAGGTGTTGCTTTGTCGGCGCGGTGGCCACAAACTATGGGTGAACAAAGCCAACTTGAAAGGATCTGTCATGTCTTCGTGGCTTCCGTCGCTGATCACAGAAACTCCGGAAAAAGGTTATGAACTGGCCGTCAAACTGTCGCGCGTCGCGGTCAAGATGACCCAACCTGATGACGATGCCCGCAGTCGGATGCGCCCTGAATATGCAGAAGATGCCGAGGCATTGATTGCAGTAAGCCACGTGGTGGCAACCCATTTTGCCACCGTAGCTGCAGCCAACAACTACTGGCGGTAAACACGCGGCGTAGGATCAAACCAAATTCTTGAACCTTGCCGTCGGATCGGCGCTGACAAGCGTATCGCTGGCAAGGTCAATGGTTTCTGCGATCATGGCGCGCGAAAATGGTGCGACGACAGGAAAACACGGCCCATCATTATCCTGAAGGCGGGCGGTTTCGTTCACCAAGGATGGCACGCTGTCTTGCCAGGGCTGACCCTGTCGCAGTCCAAACGCTTCGACCGTCTTGCCCGATCGCAGATACGTCTTGAACCCAAGGTAACTTGAACGCATATGTTTCCACACATACAAAACGCCTTTGAATCTAGACGCTACCAAATGTGTTAGAGCCTTTTCATGACGAAACCAGACGCAATTATTTTTGACCTAGACGGGACACTTGTTCATTCGGCGCCCGACCTGCATGCCGCTTTGAATGTGGCGTTGGTTGCGCTTGGCCGTTCTTCGCTTGATCTTGCGACAGCGACATCTTTTGTCGGTCACGGTGTCGAAAAGTTGGTTGAACACGCGCTGACCGCGACCGGAGGATTTGACGTAGACTTGTACGAAAAGGCGCTGGGGCTTTTTCTTGAAAGCTATGAACGGAATATGACGACCCTGACACGCCCGTATCCAGGGGTCGTTAAGCGTCTGTCGTCTTTGAAAGCAGAGGGCATCCCCTTGGGGATCTGCACCAATAAGCCGACCGAACCGGCGCAGAAGATCTGCGACGATCTTGGTCTGACGCAGTTTTTTACTGTGATTGCGGGATCAGAACCTAACGTTCCCAAGAAGCCGTCTGCTGTCCCGCTACATTACTGCATTGCACGTCTTGGTGCGCGGGCTGAAAGGTCGCTTTATGTCGGTGATAGCCGTGTTGATTTTGAAACCGCGCGCAACGCAGGCGTTCCCTTTCAATTGTTTTCCGAAGGCTACCTGAACGGTGAAACACTTGACCTTGAAGCCGCCGCCCGGTTCAGCGATTGGCGGGCAATCAGCTTTCTTGTGCGCTGACGATATCGGATTATTCACTTGATCGCTTGTAAGGTTCCGCTCTAGCCTCGCCGTCTAGGGAGGAAAATAATATGAAAGTAATGACAACACTTCTGTCTGGTGCGGCTTTGGCCTTCGCGCTTTCGCTGGCTGGACCTGCTGCTGCGCAGGACTGTCCACGCGGCACGCTGGACGAGCGATTCTGCGATGTGGATGGCGATCTTTTGGCGGATACGCCCACTGATCCGGCAGAGCAACTGGATCCGGATACCCTGATTTTCGCATACACGCCGGTTGAAGATCCGGCCGTTTATAAAGAGGCTTGGTCTGATTTTCTGGCGCATCTGGAAGCTGAAACCGGAAAATCGGTTGTGTTCTTCCCAGTGCAAAGCAACGCGGCACAGATCGAAGCCATGCGGTCCGGTCGTCTGCATATCGCGGGCTTTAACACCGGATCGAACCCGTTGGCTGTGAACTGTGCAGGCTTTAATCCCTTTACCATCATGGCGTCACTGGACGGCAATTTTGGGTATGAGATGGAGATCATCACATATCCGGGTTCGGGCATCGAAAAAGTTGAGGACATAAAAGGCAAGCAACTGGCCTTCACATCGCCCACGTCAAATTCAGGGTTCAAAGCGCCATCGGCGATCTTGAAAAGCGATTTTGACCTGTTGCCCGAACGTGATTTTGAACCTGTATATTCAGGTAAGCACGACAACTCGATCCTTGGGGTGGCAAACAAAGACTATATGGCGGCGTCTATCGCCAACTCGGTCAAGTCGCGAATGATTTTGCGCGATGTCATCAAGGAAGACGATGTCAAAGTGATTTATAAATCGCAAACATTCCCGACGACGGGTTTTGGGACGGTCTATAACCTGAAGCCGGAGTTGAAAGAAAAGATCCGCAACGCGTTCTTCAATTTCGAATGGGAGGGAACAACCCTTCAGGCAGAGTTCGAAAAATCGAATGAAGGCCAGTTCCTTGAGATGACCTATAAGGAATTTTGGGACGTCATCCGAAAAATTGATGCAGCAAATGGCGTGAGCTATACTTGCGAATAAGCATTGTAGGGGCGGACCTATGGGTTCGCCCCTTCCAACAACAAAACTGGGGCGGGGAGGCTTTCATGCTACGGCTTGAGAAGCTCGTGAAGACATATAAAACCGGGGATCAAGCCCTGAAAGCGGTCGATCTGGATATTCCAGAAGGGCAGGTTCTGGCATTGATCGGGCCGTCCGGTGCAGGGAAATCAACGTTAATCCGTTGTATCAATCGCTTGGTCGAACCGACGTCGGGCAAGGTGTATCTTGCAGGAACGGAATTAACCGGATTGTCATCCGGCGCCCTGCGCAAAGAACGTCGCCGCATGGGTATGATTTTTCAGGAATATGCACTGGTTGAGCGGCTGACCGTGATGGAAAATGTCCTGTCAGGGCGCTTGGGCTATGTCGGCTTCTGGCGCAGCTTCTTGCGCAAATATCCACAATCTGACGTGGACGAGGCGTTTCGCCTTCTTGATCGCGTCGGGCTTGCCCATATGGCCGACAAACGTGCGGACGAATTGTCGGGTGGCCAACGCCAGCGCGTCGGTATTTGCCGTGCCTTGATCCAAAACCCAGCACTTTTGTTGGTTGATGAACCAACCGCATCACTCGACCCGAAAACATCACGCCAGATCATGCGCCTGATCTGCGAGCTGTGCAAAGAACGCGGATTGGCGGCGATCATCAATATTCACGATGTTGCATTGGCTCAGATGTTTGTGCAGCGGGTCATCGGCTTGCGTTTTGGCGCAATTGAGTTTGACGGACCGCCCGAAGGTCTTACGCCAGATGTTCTAACGACGATCTATGGTGAAGAAGACTGGGAAGCCACGATTGAAACAGTAGATGACGAAGACGAGGCCGTCGCATGAGCTCGGAACTTGACGTCCTTATCGGAAAACCCTGGAAGAAAAAGTCGTTCGTTCAACGCGCTTGGTTGCGGTGGTTGTTGGTCATCGGGTTCGTGGCCTATTTGATCGCGGCCTTTATGACGATCGACGTAAACTGGTCGCGGGTTTACGAGGGGTTGGAGCGGGGCAAGCAATTCGTTCTGGCCTTCACCAGCCCTGATTTCACATCGCGATCAGGCGACATATGGGATGGCATGCTGGAAAGCATCATCATGACGGTGGCGTCATCCGTGGTCGGCATCGCGATATCGATCCCCATTGCCCTTGGGGCTGCACGCAACGTGGCGCCGTTGCCGATCTATTTCGTGTGTCGCGGGATTATCGCAGTGTCGCGCGCCTTGCAGGAAATTATCGTCGCAATTCTGTTGGTTGCAATTTTTGGATTCGGGCCACTTGCCGGGTTCCTGACCCTAAGTTTTGCCACCATTGGTTTCCTGTCCAAATTGCTTGCCGAAGACATTGAAAGCATGGACCGCGTGCAAGCCGAGGCGATTAAGGCATCAGGGGCGAAGTGGATGCAATGGATCAACTATGGTGTGCAGCCACAGGTCATGCCGCGCCTTATCGGGCTTTCAATGTACCGGTTGGATATTAACTTCCGCGAAAGCGCCATTCTGGGGCTGGTTGGTGCGGGCGGCATCGGGGCAACACTAAACACCGCGTTTGATCGTTATGAATACGACACGGCAGCTGCCATTTTGCTGATCATCATCGTGATCGTGATGGCATTGGAATACATGTCCGGCATTATCCGAGCGAGGGTTCAGTAATGCCAGTAATTGAACAGAATGAACTGAAGCTGTGGCAGCGTCGCACAGGGCGCGAAAGCCTGTTTCACTGGGTGCTGTGGCTGACAGGTGTGGCGATCTTTGCCTATTGTTGGCAACAGATTTCGTCTGCGACAACTTGGTTTTTCGTATGGGATGCCCCGCGAATTGCCAACGATATCTGGACGCGGGCGACACCTCCCAAGTGGTCCTATATCTCGCAATTGGGCAAACCCATCTGGGACACGCTGAACATTGCGACACTGGGCACGATTATCGCCTTGATCCTAGCGGTGCCGGTGGCCTTTGCCGCTGCTCGTAACACCACGCCATCCAAGTTGATTATCAGACCGATTGCCTTGCTGATCATCGTGTCGACACGCTCGATCAACTCTTTGATTTGGGCACTGCTGCTGATCGCAATCATCGGGCCGGGTGTGTTCGCAGGCGTGGTGGCCATTGCGATCCGATCCATCGGGTTCTGCGCAAAACTTCTTTATGAAGCGATAGAAGAGATCGACGAAACGCAGGTCGAAGCGATCACTGCCACTGGTGCAAGTCGCTGGCAGGTCATGGCATATGGGATTGTCCCACAAATCCTGCCAGCATTCGCAGGGATTGCCGTGTTTCGTTGGGACATCAATATTCGCGAAAGCACCGTGCTGGGATTGGTTGGTGCCGGCGGGATCGGGTTGCAACTATCGTCGTCGTTGAACGTGCTGGCCTGGCCGCAAGTTTCGTTGATCCTGTTGGTTATCTTGCTGGCCGTGGTGATCTCTGAATGGGTATCGGCCAAAGTGCGGGGCGCAATCATTTGAAAATGCCCGAGGCTTTTGCGGCCTATGAAGCCGTGCGGCACCGTTTGCCCTTGGCGAAAACCAGGGGTGCGTGTCTTCGGTTGCCTGATCTTGACGCTCTAGCGGATGATTTCGACACGTTCCTTCTGGACGCCTTTGGCGTTCTGAACATCGGCGAAACGGCGATTGAAGGCGTTCCCGAACGTGTTTCGGGTCTGCAAATGGCAGGGAAACGTGTGGTCGTGGTTTCCAATGCGGCTGGATATCCCCACTCGACCTTGATGAAGAAATACAAACGGCTTGGGTATAACTTCGCGCCAGAGGATGTCATCACCAGCCGAAAGACATTGCTGCATGCGGCGGCGTCAGAACCCGACAGGCATTGGGGCTTGATCGCGCAAGAAAGCTTTGGTCGAGAGGGGGTTGGGCATTTGGACACAACCTTTTTATCCGATGATGCGCGGGAGTATGACGCGGTTGATGGTTTCTTAATGTTGGGAAGCTCCAACTGGACTGAAGAACGACAAACTCTTTTGGAAGACTCACTGGCGCGTACGGCGCGACCGGTATTGGTGGGAAATCCCGATATTGTTGCGCCAAGAGAGCACGGATTTTCAACCGAACCCGGTCACTTCGCACATCGGCTTGCGGACCGCGTTGGAATTGAACCCCACTTCTTTGGCAAACCGTTCGCAAATATTTACGACTTGGCGTTTGCGCAAATTGATAGGTGCGATCCAGAACGCACCCTGATGGTTGGCGACAGTCTACACACGGATATTCTTGGTGCACAGACTGCAGGCGTGAAGTCTGCACTGATTGCTGGCTACGGGTTTTTCGACGGTTATGACACGCGCCAACCAATTGCAGCGTCGGGCATCTATCCGGATTTCATTTTAGATCGACCTTAGGCCCAATCTAGTGTCTTATCGATTGCTGGGTTCTCGTGCCGCCCTTGCAACCAGAATGAACGGCCAAATATGTTCAACCCTTAACAGCACTTCATTTAGTTGGCGCTGTCGATCAATTTAAGTCACGATTGTCAGGTGGGAAGTGGCGCTCTGGGGAGGATTCGAACCCCCGACCCCTTGATTCGTAGTCAAGTACTCTATCCAGCTGAGCTACCAGAGCGCGGTAGGCGGGGATTTAGCGGTCCAGCGCGGGGTTTGCAAGGGGCAAATTGGGAAAAGCAGAAGTCTTTTGCTCGGCATTCAGGCCATTCCGTGCTTATGTTCCGGCCACCGAACCAGCACATCCCGGATCGCGAGCGGAGCGCGTTCATCGCCTGCGCGTGCTTGTGCCGTACCTCGTAGGAGTTTCGGGGCCGCGTCGGGCTGTGACACATCGCCGAGGGTAGCGAAACTGTTGCGGGCGCGGTTATGCGGATGGTTGGGCGCTTCCTGCAAGGACAGCACCGGGGCACAGCAGGCGTCGGTACCCTCTAGCAGCGCAGCCCATTCATCGCGGGATTTCTGTTTGAACCGTTCAGCGAAGCGGGCGCGCAACACCGGCCAACCCTCGACATCCATTTGAAGGGGTAGGTCTGAATCATCTAACCCCAGCCGTGTCAGAAGCTCGGTATAAAATTTCGCCTCGAGAGCGCCGACAGACATATGCCCGCCACAGGCACATTCATAGACGGTGTAGAAGGGCGCGCCGCCGTCCAGCAGGTTCGCCTCGCGCGCATCTGCCCAGATGCCTGCGCCGTGCATGGAGTAGATCATCGCCATCAGATGTACGGTGCCGTCGGTGATCGCGGCGTCCACCACATCGCCCTTGCCGGTTTCCCGTGCAGCGTGCAGGGCCGCGAGCATCCCGGCCACCAGATACATGCCCCCACCGCCGAAATCGCCCAGCAGGTTCAGGGGCGGCACGGGATGGACACCACCGATGGCATGCAGCGCCCCGGTGATCGAGATGTAGTTGATGTCATGCCCCGCCGCCTGTGCCAGCGGGCCGGACTGCCCCCAACCGGTCATCCGCCCATAGATCAGGCGCGGGTTGCTGTTCGCGAAAACCTCGGGTCCAAGACCCAACCGCTCCATCACGCCGGGGCGCATCCCTTCGATCAGCATGTCAGCGCGGTTGATCAGCACCCGCGCGGTATCGCGGTCGGTGGCATCCTTCAGGTCCAGCTCGACAAAGCCGCGCCCCCGGTTCAGCACGTCCACCTTCTGCGGGATCAAGGGTTTCAGGTTCGGGCGCTGGATGCGCACCACGTCGGCCCCCATGTCGGCCAGCCACATCGCAGCAAAGGGTGTCGGGCCAAGGCCTTGAATCTCGATTACCTTCAGGCCATGCAGCGGTCCGACTGCGGGGCGTTCAGACATCAATCGACCGTGCGATCAGCTCTTTCATGATCTCGTTTGTACCGCCATAGATCATCTGCACCCGGGCATCCGCATAGAGCCGAGAGATGGGGTATTCCATCATGTAGCCATAGCCGCCGAACAGTTGCAGGCATTCGTGCATCACCTCGTTCTGCACCTCGCTGCCCCAGTATTTCGCCATCGAGGCGGTGGGCGCGTCCAGTGTCCCGTCGATCAGCCGGGCGATGCCGTCATTGACGAAACTGCGCAGAACCTCGGCTTTGGTCTTACATTCGGCCAACTTGAAGCGCGTGTTCTGAAAATCCATCACACGTTGTCCGAAAGCCTTGCGGTCCCGAGTATAAGCGATGGTCTGCTCCAGTGCGAAATCAATCGCGCCTAGGGCCTGAATGGCGATCAACAGCCGCTCCCACGGCAGTTGTTTCATTAGTTGATAGAAGCCTTGGCCTTCTTCGGTGCCCAACAGGTTGGTCTGGGGGACTTTAACATCTTCATAGAACAACTCGGACGTGTCATTGGCCTTCATGCCCAGCTTTTTCAGGTTCTGGCCGCGCTTGAAGCCTTCGCATTGGTCCGGTTCGACCACGATCAGGGACACGCCTTTCGAGCCTGCCTCCGGGTCGGTTTTGCAAACGGTGATGATCAAGTCGGCAGTTTGCCCGTTGGTGATGAAAATCTTCGATCCGTTGATCTTGTATTGGTTGCCGTCCTTGTCGGCACGGGTGCGCACGGCTTGCAAGTCTGACCCGGTGCCTGGTTCGGTCATCGCAATCGCGCCGACGATCTCGCCCGAGGCAAGACCGGGCAGCCAGCGCGCCTTTTGTTCTTCCGTGCCGTAGGCGGTGATGTAATGCACCACGATGGATTGGATGCCATACCCCCAGCCGCAATCGCCCGTGCGGGTCTGTTCATAAATGACGACGCTTTCAAACCCCATGTCACCGCCCGCACCGCCGAAATCTTCGGGGATGGCGCCACCCATGATCCCGGCCTGTCCGGCAGTGCGCCAGAAGTCGCGGTCAACGATGCCCTGATCGACCCAGCGTTCGATATTGGGCGTCAACTCATCTGCAAAAAAGCGGTTGGTCATATCAGCGAACATGCGGTGTTCGTCGCTGACCCATGCTGCGGAAGGGGTGAAAAGTGTCATGATCGGCTCCGACATCTAAGGGCTTTAACCAACTATAACCGACCATGTTTTGTTAAGGCTGGTAACGTCGCGTTACAAAGGCTAGACGAGCCGGAGGATCATTTGTGCAATTGCGCGACAATCCACTGCAAACCGCTGTTCGGTGTCGGTTTTAGGTGATTTGTCCGCGAGGATCGCGTATTTGAACAAAAAAAGATGTTGAACGGAGATGGCAGTGAGCATTTCTCGGGTAGAGTTACGTAAACTTGCAGCCTTTGGTATTGCAGCGGCAACAGCAACACCTGCTGTGGCCGAGGTCGGCACGTTGACCAATAGCTATACGATTTACGGTACGCCCGGTTTGATCGCGATGCCAACCGCCGAAGCTGCTGCTGACAGCGAACTGGCATTCACCTATTCGCAGTTTGGACCGAACGCGAACGGCACACTGAGTTTTCAAATCACGCCCCGCCTTTCGGGCAGTTTCCGTTATGCCAAAATCGCCGATTTCCACCCCGTCGTTGGGGACTATTTCGACCGGAGCTTCGATGTCCGTTATCGCGTTCTGAACGAAAGCAAATACTTCCCCGCCGTATCCGTTGGGATTCGCGATTTCATCGGTACGGGTATCTATTCCAGCGAGTATATTGTTGCCACCAAAACCATCGGCGACCGTCTGCGTATCACAGGTGGTCTGGGCTGGGGCCGTATGGGCAGCTACAAACCAATTGGTGCGACAGGGTCGCGACCCGCGTGGAACATTGGCCAAGGTGGCACGCTGAATACTAGCCAATGGTTCAAGGGCGATTTAGCGCCTTTTGCCGGTGTGTCTTATAAGGTCAACGATAAACTGACCGTGAAGGCTGAATACAGTTCTGATGCTTTTGTTCAGGAGGTGGCGGCAGGAATAATGGAGCACAAGTCTCCGTTCAACTTCGCCGTGGATTATCAAGTGTCTCCTGCTATTCACCTGAACGCGTTTTACCTTGCCGGAGATACGATCGGGGCGAATATTGTTATCCGCCTGAACCCGCGTCAGCCCATTGCCCGGTCAGGGAACGAGCGCGCGCCTTTGCCAGTCAAGCCACGACCCTCGCGCAGCAACACCGACGCATGGAGTACCGGGTGGATTTCTGATCCAACCAACGAAATCGGCATTCGCAATGCTGTTGGGGATGCGTTGAACAAAAATGGGATCAGCCTGCAATCCCTTGCATTGGGCGCAACACGGGCCGAGTTGAAGGTCGACAACCGAAAATACTATTCTCCGGCGCAAGCTGTTGGGCGCACCGCACGGATCTTGACTCACGCGTTGCCGCCTTCGATTGAGACGTTTGTGATAACGCTGGTGGACAAGGGTATTCCGCTATCCACGGTCACCATGCGACGCAGCGACATCGAGAAGCTGGAGCACGCCCCCGCAGTTGATATGTTCCAGCGCGCTTCCATCGGCGAAGCCACGCCGCGCGCCGTTCGCAATTCTGAATTGGCCTATCCCGATAGCCGGTTCCGTTGGGGCTTAGCCCCATATATGGGGCTAAGCTTCTTTGACCCGACAAGTCCAATCCGGGCCGATTTCGGATTGAAGCTCAGTGGTTCATACGAGGTTGCGCCGAATATATTCCTGGCCGGCTCGATTTCGAAAAGTATCTGGGGCAATCTGGATGACGATACGAATGGAAGTTCCTCGGCACTGCCGCCTGTGCGGACACAAGCCGGGCGCTATGCTGCCGAAGGCGATCCCGCGATCTCTCACTTGACGGCAAGCATGTATGGCCGTCCGGGTAAGCATCTCTACAGCCGCGTTACCGTTGGCTACCTTGAGAAGATGTTTGGTGGTGTTTCGGCCGAAGTTTTGTGGAAACCGGTCGATAGCCAGCTAGCCGTGGGTGCAGAAGTGGCCTGGGTAAAGCAACGCGCATTTGATCAGCTGTTCGGCTTCCAAGATTACAGCATCTTAACTGGGCACGTGTCCGCGTACTACGATTTCGGAAACGGGTTCACAGGCCAACTCGATGTGGGTCGTTATCTGGCAGGTGACTACGGTGCGACTTTGTCCATCGACAGAACCTTCGACAACGGGTGGAAAATTGGTGGCTTTGTGACCAAGACGAACGTTTCGGCCGAGGATTTTGGTGAAGGATCGTTTGACAAAGGTATCCGTCTTACAATCCCGTTCGAATGGGCGTTTGGCACCCCGTCGCGCGGCGCATCCAACGCAGAACTACGATCCCTGTCACGCGATGGCGGCGCGCGTCTGGAAGTGGACGGTCGCCTGTTTGAATGGGTCGACGAAGGTCACGGAGATGCCTTGGCATCGCGCTGGGGCAAGTTCTGGAGATGAGCGTGAAATACCGTTTCACCAGACGCGCGATGCGCGTCGCCGGGTGCGTGTTGGCCACTTCGCTTGTGTTGAGCGGATGTGGGTCTGACACGGAATCTGTTGAGTTACCTAAAATTACCGCCAGTCTTTTGAAAAGCTCGGGCAAACAGTTGGGTAAGAAACTTGGCGGCGGGAAAGACGCTAAGCCAAACGCGACGACGCCCGCGGCGGCTGATCCAAATGCCATTGTGGCCAAGGCTTTGTCGGCAACAAAAGGGCCAATCGCGCTGGTCGTTCGGATCGAAACCAAAGCGGTTTTGGCGATCAGTCCGGTCGGACGGAATGGCGACTACGTAACGTGGGGCAGCGCCCCGGGGCAGGGTCTGACTTTCCAACGCGGAGTATTGGCGAATACGCGGGGTCTTGGTGAAGACCTGATGGCATCGCGCATCGACACCGCGGTGTCGGCCATTACTGGTCGTCGGAGTGCCACCTACAAGCGGGAGCACACCTATCTCGGCAATCTAGGCCAAAGCACTAGCCTTATCGTGGAGTGTGCATTGTCACGCGGCAAGACAGAGCGTGTCAGCTTGGGTGCGATCAATGCGGATGCCGTGATCATGAAGGAAAGTTGCAAGCGTGGTGAGATTGCGTTCAACAACCTCTATTGGGTTGATGGCAATGGTCGTGTCCTGAAATCCAGCCAATGGGTTGGTCAAAGGATCGGCAGTCTGGCTATTCAGAACCTGCGCCTGTAATCCGCGCAGAGATCGTCTAGCTTCGCGCATATGCGTCTTCGTATCTGACTATATCATCCTCGCCCAGATAGGGGCCGGTCTGCACCTCGATCAAAACTGCATCAGTAAAACTATTGTTTTCCAGCCGATGCACCTCGCCTTTGGGGACATATGCGGATTGGTTGGCCGATAGATCAAGTGTTTGATTTCCGATGGTTACGCTGGCGGATCCTTCAACCACCACCCAGTGTTCGGCGCGATGCGTATGGGATTGCAGGGATAAAACACCCCTTGGATGCACGGTGATCAGTTTAACTTTGAAGCCCGGACCAGAGACAAGCTCCTCAAACCAGCCCCAAGGTCTGAAATCCTGAGGCCGGATCATCGCCTGCGGAATGTTTAGCGATTTCAAGTAGCTAACCACCGATCCGATCTCGTCCGAGCGGTTCCGATCGGCGATCAGCACCGCATCTTTCATGGCAACCGCCACCAGATCACGCAACCCTAGGCCAACAATCGTTTGATCGGCGCTTTCGGACATCAGAAAACTGTTTTCACAATCTAGACCGTGTGCATTTCCGATCGTCACCAAGCCGTTCTGAGTTGAACCTGCCCGGCATTCTTCACGCCAAAAACCTTGCCAGCTGCCCAGATCAGACCAGTGCCCGTCGAAAGGTACGGCGCAGATATTGTCGGCATGTTCCATTACTGCATAATCCAAGGATATATCGGGCAATGCCAGCCATGCATCTTCTTCAAGACGGGTAAATCCAAGGTCGAGCGTGTTTCCGGCAAGCGCTTTTTCAACATGTGAAACTATGACCGGTGCATGTCGTGCGAACGCGGCTTGCATGTCCGTGGTACGGAACAGAAAGATACCTGCATTCCAAAGGTGGCGCCCGCTGGATATCATTCGTGCGGCGGTCGGCAGGTCCGGTTTTTCGGTGAAGGAAAGGACAGGCGATGGCTGATCGCTGTCATCGATATCACTGCTAAGCTCAAGATATCCATACCCGGTTTCGGGTCGGTCTGGTTTGATCCCGAACGTCAACAGTTTGCCAGACATGGCGGCGGGGATTCCCTTTTCGATTGCTGTGGCGAGCTCGGTGCGATCAGAAATCAAGTGATCCGAAGGCGCGACGATGCACAGTGACGCGGGACTTCTGTCGGCTTGCACATTCACCGCTGCCAAAACAGCGCCAGCGGTATTTCGCGAGCAGGGCTCGAGCAATATCAGTTCAGGTAGAGTGCCGACCTCTCCCATTTGCTCGACCACGTGAAAGCGATATTCCTCGTTCGTGACGATGATAGGGCGGGTGAAACAAGGAAGTTGAAAGCGCTGTACGGTTTGTTGAAACAAACTTGGCGCATCGCCGATCTTCAAAAATTGTTTGGGGAAGCTCTCACGAGATATTGGCCAAAGGCGCGATCCAACGCCGCCTGCCAAAATGATCGGCGTGACTTTTTGCAATTCGAAGCGCCCTTCGCACCATTAGGTGTTTTTCATCCGATGGTAGAATCATGGCCTCTTAAAACAAAAACGGCAAGCCCATAGAGCTTGCCGTTTCAGATTGATTGCTTCTTTCGAAGCGATCAAATTAGTTCGATGTGTCGGTCGAGTCGTCCGAAGCAGCGATGATGCCAGCTACGACAGCCAGGCCCAGCAGAGCCAGACCGGTGTTGCCCAGCGAGCTACCAGCTTCTTCGACAACAACAACTTCTTCTTCAACAACTGCGTCGCCGTATGCGCCAGCGAAAGCAGGTGCGGACAGAGCGATCATGCCAGCAGCGGCAAGGGTCATCACTTTTTTCATGTTTCATACTCCATAATTAATTAGCGGGCAGCGCCGATTTAGCGAGCCGTCCATATTTGTTTTGCATACCACGAACGCTATTGGAAGTCTGTTCTTGCATTCGATACCCCGTACACGCAGAACTTCGCCACCCTGTGGCAGCGATGCAATAGTCCCCATTATCCGGCGAAGATATGGGTAAGGAATACCGAACCACAGTACTTCGATGCGGGCTGAACGCCGGCACCTACACCGCTGTAGCGAAGGTTTTTACGAAGAATGTTCTTTCTATGTCCGGGTGATTCCATCCATTTTCGAACAATCAGGTTGGCCAGACTGTTGTAGCTGTGGCGACCGATCCTGCGACCGCCATTGGTGGTAAAGTGACATTGTTCAGACGAGCGAATCATGAACCTGCTGCCGTCGATACCATAAAGATGGACCCATCCAATGTTCTCGGCCCCTGTGCGAAACTTAACGCCAGATGCCCGCAGTCGGTCGGTAAGCGACCGATTGAACGATCCACTGGCTTTGTGGCTGAGTTTCTGACTGCGCGCCATCCACTGCGAATGCCGCGCCGCCTGCTTTCGCAGACCCGATGCCGTGGTCAGGGCTGGAAGGCCGCGTCGACAGCGTTCGGCGTTCACTCGTGCAACAACCGCCTTGTCAAGCAATCCTTGATTTAACCCTTTGTTCGGGATAGCTTTTTCCGCACCTGAAGCTTTTGCCACAGTGCAGGCGGCAGCCGCTGTTCCGGGCAGTGTGGCAAGCGACAGAAGCGCCGCGACGCTGAGTGTTTTTAGTGCATTTCCAAGCATGATTCGGTCCTAAACATCCGGTTCCACCCCGAAGCGTGCAAACTTGCCATGGCATAGGCGTGACGGGAATAGGGCGATGTCTGGATGGGCGAAGGTTCGCCGTCCGTTGACAGTGTTTGCGTGATGCATCATCCCGTCGTAGATTATTTGAAAAAAGAGGTTTCGAGCTAATGAAAATTGCAATGATCGGCACCGGGTATGTGGGTCTGGTCTCTGGCGTTTGTTTTTCAGATTTTGGACATGAAGTTGTTTGCGTGGACAAAGATCCCGCGAAAATCAAAATGCTTGAAGCTGGGCAAGTCCCGATCTACGAACCGGGGCTTGAAGATCTGATGGCAAAAAACGTCGCCGCTGGGCGACTTTCTTTCACCCAGAATCTGAAAGAAGCGGTGCAGGGTGCCAAAGCAATTTTTATTGCAGTCGGCACGCCAACTCGGCGCGGTGATGGACATGCAGACCTGACTTTTGTCTATGCCGCCGCAGAAGAGATTGCTGATTCGCTTGAAGATTATGCCGTTGTCGTTACGAAATCGACCGTTCCGGTGGGCACCAATCGCAAGGTGAAGCAGATTATTCAGAAGTCCCATCCCGACCTCGATTTCGATGTGGCGTCGAACCCGGAGTTTCTGCGCGAAGGCGCAGCGATTGATGATTTCATGCGGCCAGATCGTGTGGTCGTCGGCGTGCAGAATGAACGCGCCACCGACATCATGGCTGAGATCTATCGACCCCTCTTTTTACGCGATTTCCCGATTGTTACGACAGATCTGGAAAGCGCCGAGATGATCAAATACGCGGCCAACGCTTTCTTGGCGACGAAGATTACGTTTGTGAACGAGATCGCTGCACTTTGTGAGCGTGTCGGCGCGGATGTCAAACAGGTCTCAAAAGGGATCGGGCTGGATGGACGGATCGGAAACAAGTTCCTGCACGCGGGCCCTGGTTATGGCGGCAGTTGTTTCCCGAAGGACACGAAGGCGCTGGCCCGGATTGGACAAGAAGCCGGAATGCCCATGCAGATCACCGAAACGGTGATCACAGTTAATGACGAAACCAAACGCCGCATGGTCGATAAGATCACTGATCTGTGCGACGGATCGGTGTCGGGTAAAACGATCGCCGTGTTGGGTGTGACCTTCAAACCCAACACAGATGATATGCGCGATGCCCCTAGCTTGACCATTGTTCCGGCATTGATCGGCGGCGGTGCGAAAGTCCGCGTGGTTGACCCGCAAGGGTTAAGCGAAGGAGAAGCACTTTTGCCGGGTGCACATTGGTTTGAAGATGCGTATAAGGCTGCTCAGAATGCGGATGCTGTTGTGATCCTGACCGAATGGAACGAGTTTCGAGCCTTGGATTTGAAACGTCTTGCTCGACGTATGGAAACGGCCAGAATGGCTGATTTGCGCAACATCTATTCGCCGAAAGATGCAAAGAAGGCCGGTTTTGTCTCGTATTGCGCTGTTGGGCGGCGCGGTTTTGGGCCGGATGGTTGGGATGGTTGAAGTTTCGTATTCTAAAGTCGAACTGAATGAGCGGAAAGAACTGGGGATGAAGCGCCTCTTCGATATAGGTCTTGCATTGGTTCTTTGTATCCCCGTCATTCCGACGCTTGTGGTGTTATATGTAATTGTGACACTGCGCGACGGTCGGCCTTTTGTCTATCGGTCGGAACGGAATGTAACTTTTGACAAGACGTTTGACTTGTTAAAAATCCGCACCATGCGCACCGTGCCGGATCACGAGAATGTCGGCATCACAGGCGGTCATAAACAGAACCGTATCACGCCAATGGGAAAATTCTTGCGTGCGCGCCGATTGGACGAACTGCCCCAGATCTGGAACGTGTTGAAAGGTGAGATGAGCTTTGTTGGCCCCCGTCCGCCCGAGCCGCGCTATGTTCAGGCTCGACCTGATATCTATAAGCAGGTTTTGCTGGATCGCCCTGGAATCACAGGTCTGGCGTCAATTATTTTTCATAGCCACGAAGAAAAAATGCTTACAGCCTGCAAATCCTTGAAAGAGGCCGAGCGCGTCTATCTAAGACGTTGTGTTCCGCGGAAGGCTGCGCTGGATCATATCTATCATGTCAACAAGTCGCTGCGGCTGGATTTGTATATTCTATACCTGACCGCCGCGAAGCTGTTCCCGTTGCCCGGTCGTCGCGCGAAACGCATTCGCGGTTAAGCAGTTTCGAACCTCCGATTTGTTCGACGATTTACCATACCGAACCGCCCAAAACCTGATGGAGCCAGATCTGTGAAAGTAGAAAAGACCAAGCTTGAGGGTTGTGTGATCGTGACGCCAGCGCGCCATGGTGACAATCGCGGGTTCTTCAGCGAAACCTTCTCGACCCGCGCGATGGAACAGGCGGGCCTTCCCAGTGAATTTGTTCAGGACAACTTGTCCCGGTCCGCTACCAAGGGAACGGTCCGTGGTTTGCACTGCCAAGCTCCTCCACATGCGCAAGCTAAACTGGTGCGCTGTCTGCGCGGCGCCATTCTGGATGTTGCGGTCGATGTCCGCCACGGTTCGCCCACCTATGGCGAATGGGTTGCGGTCGAGCTGTCCGACGATAATGGGGCAGCGCTGTTGGTGCCCACAGGGTTTCTGCACGGCTTCGTTACTCTGACCGACGGTGTGGATGTGTTCTATAAATGCTCGGACCATTATGCGCCTGAGACCGAGATGTCGGTGCGATTTGACGACCCTGACATCGGTATTGACTGGGGTATATCCTCGGATCAGGCGACGTTGAGCGGTAAGGACGGCGAAGCGGCATCCATGGCCGCGTTTGTTACACCCTTTGGTCTGGATGGTGGGCCGCGTACCTCATAAGCAATCGCCCACAGACAGAATCCGCGGGCGATGTTTCCTAAGCGTAAATTGCGTTCTGATCAGATGGCGGTTCCATCGCTGATCTTCAGCCAAGATGCTCCGTCGCAATAGGCCAGCTGTGCCCCGCCTACAGCATCCGAGACAAAGGCGATGCCGCCTGCCCCAATGCTGGCTGCTGTGGGCAGGCTAGCACTTGGTGTTGGTGTCAGACGCATGATGCCATCTACATCCAGCTTTGCGGCAGGGGTCTTGCCGATCCCAACATCACCTGCACCAGTCGCGACGATCGCATCGTTCCAGATGCTTCCATCGGCGCTGGTTTTAACGTGAAAATCGTCGTCTCCGGTCAGTCCAAATTCAGCCCGTCCAGACCAGTTGGACTGAAATAACAGCGACGCCGTATCGCCCATTGCTGCCTTGTTGATTTTCAACTGATGAGACGTGCCGTTATGCGACAGCAAACTCGCGTCAGCCGCAACAGCCAGTTTATTGGTGGCATCTGCAGTTGTATTTACGCCAACCAGATCAAGGTTGTTGGTCGTTGGCGCCGTATCGACCCATTGACTGCCGTCAAACCGCAGTTGTTGAGCGGTTGCTGTAACATCTGCACGCCAGCCGCTCTGCGGGGCAATAAATTGCCAAACACCATCCTGAAGCCATGAGATTGTCCGATCCTGTCCAGCCCAATCCCCTGTTGCACCGACGGGCACGATGTGTCGGTCACCTTCGACTGCGGCGGGGGGTGGGCTAATCGTATCGGCGGTTAAGACCGACAACTGGACCAATATGTCCAAAATGCGCAGTGCTTCATTATGGGTTACATGCTTCTGCGCCTGCGCAACTTGGATCAGGGGAAGGGAAAGAATGGGCGAACTGTCGGGCATATCGGATACTCCGTTGCGAATATTACTTCCGACGATTGATCCTGTGATAAGATTAAAGAGTATTGATCCGGGCGTACGCTTTATATGTAAGGAAGGGTCTAAGAATTAGAGCCACAAAACAGCATCTTGCAGCACATCCAACGAAGTCACGCCTTGGATCAACAGCGTATTGCCATCCCCGAAATCAAAAAACGCTCCCTCGCTTGTGATCTCTGCATATGACAAAGGTTTAGCATCAGCAGCCAGTGAATCGGCGGCGAGTTTGCTTGTGATTTTGAGGGTGTCGTAGTTCGCATCAAAGTCGCCAATACGATCATTTCCTTTGGTGAATACGAACGTGTCCGAACCGGACCCGCCATACAGCACATCGTTGCCGGCACCGCTGTTCAGGTGGTCATTGCCTGTGCCGCCCCACAGGAAGTCGTCGCCAGTATTTCCGAACAGCCAGTCATTATCGGCATCTCCTGCCAAATAATCGTTGCCCTGACCACCACGCAGGACGTCGTTTCCACGCGATCCATGCAGCTTGTTGTCATTGCTATCGCCATAAAAAATGTCGCCAAACCGAGTTCCGTGAAGAACTTCGATGTCGTGGAATTCATCGCCTGCCATGCTGCCGCCGCCGATGCCTGCATACAGCCAGACCCGAGCGGCAGAGTGTTCCCAAGTCATGACCACACTGTCTTGGCCGGACCCCCCGTAATACTTGTCACGTCCCGGACCGGCGATCATCCGATCATCTCCCCCTTGACCGAACAAAGCATCATTACCTCCACGCCCATTTAGCAAATCGTTGCCGTCACCCCCATAGATCGTATTTGACGCCCCGTTCCCAAACAATTGATCACCACTTGAACTTCCGATGATGCTCTCAAAAGATGAAATCTTGTCTGAATGCGCTGCACCCCAGGTTCGGTTTGTCGCGATATCCACACCGACTGCCTGCGTGAAGCTGGCATAGCTCAAGGTGTCCCATCCGGCCCCACCATCCAACCGATCTCCGCCCGGTCCCCCATCAAGGGTGTCATTGCCAGACTGGCCCAGTAGCGTATCGGAGGAGTCTCCTCCAAAGAGCACATCATGACCAGCGCCTCCAAGCAGATAGTCATAGCCGCTGTCGCCATACAAAGTATCGTTGCCCCAGAAACCCTTAAGTATGTCATTGCCACCATCTCCGATGATCGTATCGGCTGACAAGGATCCTATAACCTGATCATTTCCCGGTCCGCCAATGACGGTTTCGATTGAGCGATAAGAATGGCCAGCTGCGGAATATCCTCCCTTTCCGCTCGCAAGATTGACGTAGACCCGCCAGGTTTCTGACGCGTAACTGATCGTGTCTAAACCATCCCCACCGTCAAATAGACTTCGACAATCGCTGCTGTAGAACAAGTCGTCGCCGTCGTCACCGTAAAGTAAGTTCTGGCCAGTACCACCAATTATCACGTCGTCTCCGGCACCTCCGCGAATAAGATCGTTTCCTCCGCCGCCATCAATTGTATCGTTACCATCCTCTCCAAACAGGTGGTTAACCTCATTATTCCCTATGATTTCATCATCATGATTGCTTCCAAAGAAGTTCTCTATCGACAGAAATGAATCACCCGCTGCCGATCCTGTTGCCGAATTTGCTTGAAGGTTCACACCTAAGCCTGTGCTAGCGCGGCGATAGTCAGCGGTGTCTTGACCTTCCCCCCCGTCCAGTAGATCTGCACCGGCACCACCTTCCAGAACATCATCGCCCATACCACCAAAGAGATTGTCATTATCGTCTCCACCGAACAGCTGATCAGACCCAAGTCCTCCACGTAAAACGTCTTGGCCACCAAAGCCTTCGATAATATCAGAGCCAGCACCACCCATGATGACATTCGCTGACTGATCACCGGCTAAGTAGTCATTGTGTATCGATCCGGTCAGGCCCTCAAATCCTGATAGGACGTCACCAAGCGCGCCTAGATCAGTTATGCCGGAAAGAAGCGAGACCGAAATACCTTGGATTGCGTCAGAATAATCCGCCGTATCGAAACCCTCGCCACCGATTAAGACGTCAGCACCATACCCCCCACGAAGGACGTCATCTCCTTCACCGCCTTCAAGTGTATCGTCACCCCCAAAACCGACTATGATATCGTCACCGTCGCCACCCAAAATCAAGTTCGCAATATTGTCTCCACCCAACGTGTCATCAAATTGGGTGCCGATTATGTTCTCAATGGAGAGATAGATATCTCCAGCAGCCGCGCCTCTATTGTTATTGCTGAGCATGTCCACAATCGCACCGTAAGTGCCGGCTGCATAGGAAACAGTGTCTGATCCATCGCCACCGTTGAAAACGTCAGCGCCAGGTGACATCAACATAAGGTCATCGCCGCCCAACCCATTCAGTGTTTCCGTGCCCTCATTACCCTGAAGAACATCTGCTAACTCGGTTCCGTTCAGGGTTTCCGGGATGTGTTGAAATCCGCTTGGTGGTCGGTTAAGCGCCAAGCTGGTTTGGGTCGAGAAATGTGATGCATTCAAACTGCCGCCACCTTCGCGATAAACGTCCAGAATTTCGTTCCTATAGATGATTTTCGCGCCCCAGGACATTGGCTGTACTGTCACATAGCTCATGTCATAAAGCATGAAGTACCCCGATAAATCCAACCGGTCTAAGCCAGGTTGGAAATCGGTGATTGTGTCTGGCATGTCATCTGCGGTTAGGACGAAGACGTCAGCACCGGACCCGCCGGATATCGTGTCAATCCCACTTCCATCAAGCAGAATATCATCTCCACCAAGCCCAAGAATTGTATCGTTTCCGTTTGCGCCGGAAATGATGTCATTGGAGCCGGTACCCGACAGTGTTTCACTGCCGTTGCCCCCTGAGAGGGATCGGCCAATCGATCCAGGGTCGACGTTTAGAATGGTTATACCTGTCTCGGTCTCACTGGTCGCATAGATTTGAATTTTTCCGCCCACATAGCTCGCTGTAAGAGAAGCAATGTTCTGCAATGATGTTGAGTTGGTGTCTGAGATCGTATCCAGAAGTATAAGTGTGCCGCCGGGGGCAAGTGTGAATAAGGAAAGGCCGTCATCGGCGCCTCCCGCAACAATGTACAACTGATCCTCGACTTGCACTGACGCGACTTCAGTCAGGCTGTTAAGTCGCGTCCATTTATTATCGATGACATGATCGACTGGTCGCAGGGTGCCGTCGTTAGCCACCTCCAACACGGTCAGGGAAGATGACCCCGCGCTGGCAACGACAGTGTAGTGAGTGCCAGCCACGTGTCCGGTCACAAGTTCGGTTGGTGTATTGATCGGGAGAAACTCGTCAGCAGTCAGGCTGGTGACCTCATGCGCGGTGCCGAGATCGTCAAGCCGATAGCTAACGATGGCCTGATCCTTTTGATGTGCGGCGATCAGAACGGTTTCATCCAACATCGAAATAGAAGCGAAATCGACGATGTTGGCGGTGTTACTTCCGGTGAAAGTGGAATCGCCGTCAATAAAGGAGAGGGTGGCGTTGTCACCAAGTATGTAGTGATTAAATCCATCGCTGGTGGCGTTTGCGGCATAGATATGAGTGCCACCGTCCAGCGTCACAGAAGTAAGGGCAGACAAGTTGCCGACGCCACCGATCCCCCAAGCCAGTGGAAGAGAATTGCCGAGCGCCCCAGAAGACGTCAGCGAAAATCCATCCAAGGTCCAGTCATAGGATCCGTATGAAACAAAATGATTCTGACCGCCGAAGTGAACGAATTCAATCTGCGCTGAAGGAGATGCCATATTGGAATAGGAATATGCTGTCTGACCAACAAGTGTTGTTGCCCCGTTGCCAGCGACGGAAAAAACCATCGCGCCACCGCCCATTCCAGTTGTCGTGTAAAGAAGGCTGGCTCCTCCACTTTCGACAACCGCCATGTCCGAGATGTTGGCAGCATATCCCAATCCGGGGCCGGAAATGACCCCGGTGAACGTAAAAACAGTCACCCTAGACCCCAATTTTCACCCTACAACAAATGTGCAAGATTAGGGTGCCAAACTCGACTTAATGACTCCTATACGAAACAAGGCGGCGATAAGAAATACGCTTACAGTTTATCGTTAAGCGATTGAAACGGACTTTCACGAAGTCTGGGTCATGCACGATTACAGGGCCGTCAAATACGACGTGCAAGTGCTGCAAACCATAAAGCTGCAGTGCTCGCGCGAGTTTGGCGATACAGTCGAAGCTGCTTCATACTGCGCATACGCTGTAAGACTGGCAAATCATGAAGGCGCGCAAATTCATCCAGAATGTGCTGATTTTCAGCGGTGAAGCGATGTGATGATTGCCGCATTGCCGCTACATTGATCTTATTCCACTGGGTGTAAGTCCCGCTGAGCAGCATTGCCATACGCTTCAGTTTTGCGCGTTTACTGTCGTTCGCACCAATTTGATTGACGGAATGCTGGCGGTAGAGAAGAGCCGGCTCATCGTCGTGACACAGATGCCCACCTGCACCCGAGACGATCTGATAAGCCCACCAGTCATGAATAACGACCTCTTCGACTTCCTGAGCGGCCTCGGCAAGCAGTTTAGCCCCGATTTTATTCACAACGATTGTGTTTCCTGCCGCTACATTCTGGACAAGGGCGTTACGGAAGCTCAGGGGAAGCGGGCGCGGGGCCGAGACGCGTTTTCCACCCAGTTGTTCGTCGGTAATCCAAGTGCGTGCGCAGAAAAGTGCGGGTTGATCATCATTTATGGCGTTTAGCCTGTTCACCGCCCGTTCAAGTTTGCTGGGTAGCCAAACATCATCCTGATCACTGAACGCCGCCCAATCACCGTCCTCTGTATGATCTGATAAGCGCCTGACCAATGACATGAAATTCTCGGCCGCCCCAGAGCGTGGACCGTCAAGAACCGTAACGCGGTGCCCCAGTTTGTTAAATCTGTCCAAGACGTCGCGTGTATCATCGGTTGAGCCATCGTCACTTGCCAGTATTGACCAGTTCGCATGAGTTTGCGCGCTAATGCTTTGAAGCTGCTCTTCCAAGTTTGCCGAACCATTATATGTGGCCAGCAGGATTTTGATATGTGGATTGGCGGACATCAGGTCGGTCGATTCCGGTCTATATCTGCTCGGCCAGCTTCAAGAGGTAGCGGCCATAGTTGTTTTTCGCAAAAAGCTCCGCCCGCCGGATCAGATCATCTGCTGTGATCCATCCGTTTGAATACGCGATCTCTTCCAAACACCCGACTTGTTGACCCTGACGCTTTTCAAGCGTTCGTACGAAATTGCCGGCATCTAGCAGACTGCCGTGCGTTCCAGTATCTAGCCAGGCGTATCCGCGCCCCATAAGCTGGACTTGCAGATTGTCTTCGATCAGATAGCTTTCCAACAGGGTCGTGATCTCAAGCTCTCCGCGTTCTGATGGCTGCACTTGGCGCGCTCGCTCGGGTGCTGAGCCATCCAGAAAATAAAGTCCGGTTACGGCGTAGTTTGATGCTGGTTTTGTTGGTTTTTCAATTATAGAGTCAACTTTCCCGCTACCGTCGAATCCTACGACGCCATAGCGTTCAGGGTCGGCAACCTGATATCCGAAAACTGTTCCGCCTTTGGTTTGTTGGCTGGCGTCCACAAGCATTTCCTGAAGGCCGTGACCAAAGAAAATGTTGTCACCCAACACCAAAGTCGAGGCTGCACCATTCAGAAATTCTTCAGCCAAGATAAATGCTTGCGCCAGACCGTCGGGAGACGGTTGTTCGATATAAGCAAACCGCATGCCCCATTGACTTCCATCACCAAGCAACCGTTCGAATTGTTCTTTGTCATGTGGAGTAGTGATAATGGCAACTTCGCGGATGCCGGATAACATCAGAACGCTTAGTGGATAGTAAATCATTGGCTTGTCATAGATCGGGAGCAGTTGCTTCGAGACGCCCATAGTGATTGGAAAAAGCCGTGTTCCTGATCCACCCGCAAGAATAATTCCCTTTCGGTCCGCCATAATTCGATCCTCTATCCCTTCGCAGATTCAGGTTTTGATCCCCAAATCCTTTAAAACGTCTACCAAGCCCAAATTCCAATCGGGACACTTAATACCGAAATCACGCTCGATATCCAGACAATCCATACGAGAATTCAACGGTCTTTTTGCAGGTGTTGGATAATCCTTGGTGGGAATCCCTATCAGATGGACCTTCCGCCCAGCCTGCGCAAAAATCTCGGATGCAAAATCACACCAACTTGTGACCGGCGTTCCGGCAAAGTGATAGGTGCCGCCAATCTGGCCGGACACCATAGCTTCGGCCATGATCAGGAGCGCGCGCGCTATGTCAGCGGCCGGGGTTGGGCCTCCTATTTGATCAGAGACAATGCTAAGTTCGTTGGTTTGATCGGCCAGGCGGAGCATCGTTTTTACAAAGTTATTGCCGTGTGCTGAAAAAACCCAGCTGGTCCGCAAAATCACATGGTTGCCGCCTGCGGCACGCACTCCTTCTTCTCCCAGCAGCTTTGAACGCCCATAGGCATTGCAAGGTGCGACTGAATCCTGCGGCTTCGAGAAATTCTGCCCTTCGCCGCTAAACACATAGTCGGTAGAAACATGCAGAAACGGGATGCGACTTTCAGCGGCTGCCTGCGCCATGGCGGTTGGTGCTGAACCGTTGACGGTATTTGCCAATCCCACTTCATCTTCAGCCTTGTCGACGGCTGTGTAGGCTGCTGCATTGATCACAACATCTGGCTGTATTTCCTTGATTATTGACGCGCATCGTTCAGGGTCTGACAGATCAGAATCCTGGCGCCCCAGGGCAGTTACACTTGCCTGGCGCGAAATCTCGGTGGCAACTTGACCAGATTTTCCAAATACGAGCACGTGCATACATAGCCCTCCACTCAGCCCAAATCAGACAGTTCCCAAACGTTTACCTACGCCATCCCGATCCTGAAGAGCACGCCACCAGCTTTCATTTTCAAGATACCATTCAACGGTTTTGCGAAGTCCTTCTTCGACAGTTACCGATGGCTTCCAACCAAGCTCGGATCGGATTCTTGTCGGATCGATCGCATACCGAGCGTCATGTCCGGGGCGGTCCTGGACGAATGTGATCAGGTCTGCATAGCTACCTTCGGAGCGTGGTCGAAATTCGTCAAGAATATTGCAAAGGGTCTGGACCAGTTCCAGATTGGTGCGCTCGTTCTCGCCCCCGATGTTGTATGAGGCTCCAACCTTGCCGTTCTTGAGCGCAACAAGAAGCGCATCAGCGTGGTCTTCAACAAACAACCAGTCCCGAATGTTCTTTCCATCGCCGTAGATTGGCAAGGGTTCGCCAGCCAACGCCTTGATGATAATGACAGGGACCAATTTCTCGGGAAAATGGAACGGGCCGTAATTGTTTGAGCAGTTGGTAAGAACAACTGGCAAATTGTAGGTCTCATGCCATGCGCGAACCAGATGATCCGATGCTGCTTTCGACGCAGAATATGGGCTGCGCGGGTCATATGGCGTTGTCTCCGTAAACTGCACAGTGGGATCCGAAGGAAGCGATCCAAAAACTTCATCAGTTGAAATATGGTGAAAGCGGAAACTCTCAGGGCAGCCTTTGTCCAACCAATATTTGCGCGCTGCTTCAAGCATATTAAACGTGCCGCTGATATTGGTTTCGATGAAATCGCCGGGGCCATCAATAGACCGATCGACATGGCTTTCGGCCGCCAGGTGCATGACCGCATCCGGCTGGTGTGTTTCAAACACCTTATCAACCGCGGCACGATCGCGGATATCGACATGTTCGAAATGATAAAGCGGGCTTTCTGCGACGCTGGCAACGTTATCCAAGCAGGCGGCATAGGTAAGTGCATCCAGATTGATGACTTCGTATCCCTGCGAAACGGCACGGCGAACAACAGCTGATCCAATGAAGCCCGCGCCCCCGGTGACAAGCAGTTTCATCTCAAAATCCTTCTTTGCGGTCTCAATACACGAACGAAAACTTGGCCCAGTTTATCGGCGGTTTGTTGCAACTCATCTGTTACCCGCCAGTGACCGATGACCAACAACAACGCTCTTCTGCCAAAAGAAGCCGCATTGCACCAGCCTAAACCTGTCGCGTTTACGCCCAGTTCTTGCGCATGCACGACATCATCCGATGGTTTGCACGCATAGAGTCATTGTTTCCGGGGGGTCATTGCGATACCAGAGCGCTGACTTTGTCAAAACAGAGAACAGCATGGAAAACGAAGGCGACATTCAACCGAGCAGCAAGCCGGTTCTTGCGACCAAAACCAAGAACGCCACGATCAGAGCGACCGAGGCGTCTGCTCACCCGACGCAGCGCACGATTGTGATTTTGGGAGTCGAACGCGGCGGAACGTCGATGGTTGCAGGCGTGATCCGTGCGTTGGGCGTCGATCTGGGAAAAGCTGCAGGCCTTAACCATGAAGATCCCTGGTTTCTTTCTGATGACCCGGAGGTTTTGAAAGACCGCGTCGCAAAACGCAACGAGACCGCCGATGTCTGGGGCTTTAAAATGCCCAAGGCAGTCAAACAACTGGAATTCTGGGATAAAACTCTGCGTAATCCCGTCTATATTATCGTCTATCGAAACCCGCTGGCGATTGCAGACAGTTGGGTTCAGCGTGGAACTGGAACTCTGCTTGGGGCTTTGAAGCGAATTCGAGAGTATCACTCCGCAGCCCTCAATTTTCTTGAGGCCACCCAATCACCTGTGCTTATGGTGAATTACGAACGTGCGGTACAAGATGAAATGTCCGGCCGCGCGCTCGTCCAGGAACTTTCGTCATTTTTAGAGCTGAGTGCATCGCCAGATCAAGAAAAGGCCGCTCTTGGGATGATTACCGGAGATGGCGGTGGTTATGTGGATCTGCCGGAGACTTATTTTGCGATGCAAAGAGCGGAAAAGGCTGCCACAACAAGTGAGATAGCAACGAGGCCAAAGGGCGACAAAACATTGCAAGTTGGTGAATGGTTCGATCAAACCAAGCCAAGTATGCTTGCGCCGTATCTTACATGTGCAGTGGGCAAACCGTTTCCAAAGTTCATACGTCTCGAATGTGATTTCCAGCCTGGCGATAACTTTGAACAGGAACACGATACGATGTTCATGTTTTATGGGGTTGAAGGCCAACAACAAATTCTCGGCCCCAAAGAACTTGATTTGAAGCCCGGACAAAATTTTTTTGATGTCGAGACAAGCGGAAAAGTGACCGAAATAGCATTCAAGTCCTCTAAAACCCCGAGTCGCTATCAACTGGATGTTCGCGTTCTGGAAGCTGTCGTCAATATCGTAGAAGATGATCGAAGATGGGCAACCCCAGCGAAAAGCAAAGCCACAGTTGGGCGGTTCAAGAAGCTGAAGATGCGCTTTGCTCAAATGCTTAAAGGTTAACCCCATTAGTCTGTACATCAACAAGTCAAACTGGACATTAATGTGACCGAGTCCAACCTCAGCCAATTTGTATCAGGCCCTAACAGTGTCTCGATCAATATACCTGTTAAAAACGGGCTTCCACATTTCAAAGACGTTTGTGAAATGCTCGCTGTTCAGGACTATGATGGCCCGTTCGAAGTGATTTGCGTCGACAGTGGGTCGACCGATGGGTCAGACAGCTTAGCAGAAGCCCAAGGATTCCGCGTTGTCAGGATCGATGGCAAGGATTTCGGGCACGGCAAGACACGGAATTACAGTGCCAGCCTGAGCAAAGCGGACTACCTCGTCTTTATCACCCATGACGCAATTCCTAACGACGCGCGATGGTTGTCCGAGTTGATTGCCCCAATGCGCGAAGATACCCGGATCGCAGGTGTGTTTTCGCGTCACATTGCCCACGGCGATGCAGACCCTTTCGTAGAGTGGGAACTGGAGCAGCATTTCAAAGGTCTTGCTGATTTTCCCGTGGTCGAAATCACGAACCGTACAGAATATGATGCCAACCAAGGGTTGCGGCAAATATTTCATTTTTATTCAGATAATGCGTCCGCGATGCCGCGCCGGATCTGGGAGCAGCATCCATACCCAGATGTTCAGTTCGCTGAAGATCAGATCTGGGCGAAAGAGATCGTCGAAGCCGGGTATCGCAAGGCCTTCGCCTTCGATTCTGTGGTGCGCCATTCACACAGCTTTGGCCCTTTTGAAACCCTGCAACGAAGTTTTGATGAATCCCGCGCATTTAGAAAGTTGTTCGGCTATCGACTCAGTGGTTCGCCTGCGCATGTTTTAAAAAGCGCGGCCTATCTGATGAAGCGTGACATTGGCCTTGCACTGCGAAACGGGTGGTGGAGAACCCACCCTAGTAAAACTTGCTCGCGGTTGTTTGAAGCAATCACTCGTCCACTTGGGCACTATTTGGGTGCGCGGGATCGTTTGCCGGACTTCATGACACGACACCTGTCGCGCGACGACTGGATAAGGAGCCTTTGACTTGGTGAATATACGAAGCGCAGCAGGTAAATTTGCGCGAATTGCAAAGCAGCATGGCATCCGAAGTGCAGTGCTGGCCACGCATCGTAGGTTGGTACACGGATCAAGTGGCTTGCCCTTGGGCGCGAGTGGGAAGATCGATTTCATAACCCACTATGATCGTATCTTGGGCCAAGAGCATGGTCAGGCTATTGATCTGTCTGAAATTGAAGACAACATAGTTCAGTGGGTGATACCCAACTTCGGTTTCGGGTCTGGTGGTCATCTGAACATTTTCCGGTTCATAAATATGTTGGCCGATCGTGGGTTCAAGCAACGATTGGTGATCCTTCCACCATATGGTTGGGTAAATCCCGATGCTGCACGCGCAGCCATTAAGGAATGGTATTTTCCGGTAAAGGCCGAAATTGCGTTAGGCGTAGAAGGTTTTCAGCCAGCGGCAGTAACCTTCGCCACTGGTTGGCAAACGGCATATTGGGTCTCCAAGCACAGAGCGTCTCGAGATAAGTTCTATTTTGTTCAGGATTTTGAACCTTACTTCTTCCCCGTGTCTTCTGAATACGCAATGAGCGAAAACACTTACAAGCTTGGTTTGAAGGCCATTACGGCGGGGTCATGGCTTTCCGAAAAGCTATCATCGGAATACGGAATGAAATGCGGAGCAGTTTCATTCGGTGTCGAGAATGATTTTTACTATCCGCGCCCTGCAAAAGACCGACAAACCTTCAACATCCTGTTTTATTCTCGACATGTAACACCCCGGCGGTTCTTCGAGATTGGGTTGGCTGCTCTTTCGCGAGTTTGCGCTGCTAATCCGAACGTATGCGTCCATTTCGTCGGCGGCGATGTGAGCGGCGTTGATATTCCATTTCCACATGTCAATTGTGGAGAGCAGAAGCTGGAGGCTTTGCCCGATATGTATTCGCAAAGCGATTTGGCGCTGGTTCTTTCAGGGACAAACTTGTCATTACTTCCATTGGAAATCGCGGCCTGTGGCTGTCCAGTCATTATGAATGACTCGCTTTCGGCACGTTGGTTGTTGCCGGAGGACGCCGCGTCTTATGCACCGATTGAGCCTGACCTGATGGCCAAGGAAATTCTTCGATTGATTGACAATCCAGATATACGCGAGCGCAAAGCCGAACGGGCGCGTGAAATTGCTGTCGCTTCCAGCTGGGAAGCCGAGGGAGATCGGTTTGTCGAGCTGCTTGATCAACTGCGCACGAAGGGTGGGAGTGCCTGATTTGTCCAAAAAGTTAGCATTGGTTGTTGGGATGCATAGATCTGGCACGTCGATGACGATGCAGGCTTTGGCAGCCATTGGCGCGAAAGCTGGCGGCGCGATGATTGCCGGGGATGACCACAATAAGAAGGGGTATTGGGAGGCAGCGGAAGTTGTTGCTTTTCACGATGCATTGTTGAACGAACTGGGTCGCAGTTGGGGAACACCTGAACATGTGATCCCTACACCTGAAAGTTGGTTTTCAAGCCCGGCAGCAAAAAAAGCAAAATCGAAGGTTGTCGAAATTATACGGAATCGTATGTCCGGCCTTTCTGACGGTGAAATTCTGGCGATCAAAGATCCCCGAATGTCTTTGTTTTTGCCCTTGTGGATAGGTGCAGCACAAGAGCTCTCGATGCACCCACTAGTTACGGTTTGTCTGCGACATCCGGAATCTGTGTCAAAGAGTCTACAAAAGCGCGACCAGACCAGCCGCGAAATGTGTCACTCTATGTGGCTTACATATACCGTGACGAGCCTTGCATATGCGCGCGACGTGCCGATTTTTCTCAGTCGATATCAAGACTGGCATGAAGACAACGCAGCTAACCTGAAACGCCTTTCCTTGTTTGTGGGGGTGGAAAATCTGCCATCTGAAAACCCTTACGATCGCGGTATGGCCAACAGTATGGAAACCGGCCCCACGGGCAACACATTGGTCGACGGTTGGTGGAGCAAATTGGCTGGACTGCCGCATGGCGGAGTCTTGTCTGAACAGATATTTGAGCGTGCACAATTGCATGTGAACAGTTCGCAACAAATGCTTAGTCTGGCCTCTGCTATAAGGGCCGAGATTGGTGACACACCTACATATATCGCAAAGCGAGACCTTGAATCCTACCGGGCTGGTTTTGAAGATCTTCTGGAAAAACACAAACTGCTGGGTCAGGAACGCGATGCCCTTGCCGCCCGGGCATTCGAGCTTCACGACGAGTACATGAAAGTCCCCCGTATTATTCGCCGTATCACGCATCGTCGCAAAACCCCCGGTTGACACAGACGGTACGTTGAAGCGTTACTTTGAACGACGGCCAAATCTGAGGATGGTCGTCATGAAACCCTACAGGTGAGGCGTATGACGACATCCACAGTATTGGTTATCGGGGGAAGCGGATTTATTGGAAAAAATCTGGTCGCTCAACTCCTAAAGGAAGATGTACAAGTTCGATCGCTCGACCTTGGGCCAAGCGGAATTTCCGACGAACGATTGTCGAGCTGGTCAGGCAGCTTTCTACAACAAGAACTATTGAATGAGGTCATGACAGGTGTGGATACGGTCTATCACTTGGCAGCCACAGCGATGCCGCGCGAAGCAAATCTAAACCCACATCGAGATTGCCTTGATAATGTTGGCGGAACGTTGGGTGTTTTGGAAACAGCGCTTTCAGCAGGCGTCAAGCGAGTCGTATTCTCATCATCTGGAGGTACGGTTTATGGGCCAACTGAAGTTGTGCCGATCAACGAAGACCACCCGACACATCCGATCAATGCGTATGGGGTGTCCAAGCTGGCATGTGAAAAATACCTGCGGCTATATAATGGGAGGGCCGGGAAAGACGGGCCGTTATCAACCATCTCTCTGAGGATTGCTAATCCATATGGCTTGCAGCAAAACATCCGCAAGGCCCAGGGTGCTCTTACAACGTTTTGTGCACGTGCAGCCGTTGATGAAGCCATCACGATTTGGGGTGATGGAGAGGTTCAGCGTGATTTTATACATGTAAAGGACGTAGCGCGCGCGCTCTGCCTGGCTGGACAGTCCGAAGTTTCAGGGCAGGAGATAAACATTGGTTCTGGAAAAGGAACATCGCTTAACGCACTGATTGCCGAGATCGAAGGCGTGCTTGGTCATTCGGTTAAGTGCGAGTATCTTCCTGCTCGCTCAATCGACGTGAAGCGCAATTATCTTGACACATCAAAGGCAAAGAATCTGCTGAATTGGCAGCCCGAAGTAAATCTTCGCGACGGTATTCAAGAGCTTCTGGATGGGTTTGGCAAGAAGTCCTGAAACCAATGGACGCAGTTGATAGGCCGTATCCACATTAGTTCGACTGAGCCTTCTGAAATGGAAGATGTTCGATAATGGGTGCCTGAAGATCCCGATATCGTTATTATTGGTTGTTCAAAATTTCGCGATGATATCGGCCGAGGAAGACCAGCCCAAGAAACATCAGAACCATTGAGATGCCGTAGACGTACATGTTATCGACCCAAGTGGCATCATATGTTGCGTAAAAGCCTTTCCTCATCTCTCCAATTACGTGGATCAATGGATTGTACCAAAGGTAGTCCCTGAACGGTTGAGGCAGGGATTCTGGAATGAAGAAAATCGATGAGATAATGAACAAGGGGCGGTTAACAATTCCCCAAACCTTTTCCCAGAGCGGGAATTTAGACAGCACAAAACAATTAAACACACCCACACCAAGACCTAGCGCAAGCGCCATACAGAGCGCATTCACGATGGATGGATAATGCAGAATATTCCCTGTTTCAAAGAAGGTCATGATGCTGAAAATCAGTAGGTAGAAAACCATAAGATGCGTCAGCCCATTCAACAAGAACCGGCCTATGATCGCGTCCAAATATGTAACTGACGGATAAAACAGCAGTGGCCGTGAAAAGCGAATTGACTGGCTGATCTTGTTCGCAAGATCAGAGTACATCATGAATGGCAAAAAACCTGTCGCATAGAACAACGGAAAGTTGTTACCAAGAGCAGGAGATGCAAACGCGAGCGAGAATGCGAGCGTCATGATAGCCAATCCGCCGATCGGCTCAAGTACCGCCCAAACATACCCGCCTGGCGATCGCCCGTGAGTTGTCGCCATCTCGCGCAAGATCAATGCGATGATTGTTCGCCAAGTTTTATAGCTGCGTGCGTGCAGCCCTTTTGCCGTAAAGCTCATGTCTTCTGTTGCACGGAAAGGTAGATGTTTCGCAAGCAGAAAATCTACTCATCTTCGGTCGCGGCAACCCTTTCGCGCGCTGCTAGATCGGTGTAAGAACAAAAACTGTCTGACTACATTGGATATGACCTTGAGCGATACGAAGTCAAAGCCTGAGTTGCCTGAAGGCTCTCAGCACACAAAGCCGAAGCAGGATAATGATCCGGCATCTGAAAATTCAGCTGATAAACCGGCAAGTGTGGACACGCAGCCGCCAGAAAAAAAGATGCAATCAAAGCCTGTGAAACAGAAGCCGATGGCGCAGGCAGCGAAGCTCAGATCGCGCCATCGCCGTTTGATTATCAGTTTCTTTGTGGCCGTTCTGGCACCGCTGATTGTTGCGGCGTGGTACATGTACACCCGAGCGCAAGATCAATATGTCTCATATGTCGCATTTGCCGTTCGATCCGAAGATGTAAGCTCAAATCTTGACCTGTTCGGCGGAATCGGTGCTCTTGGGTCAGGAACGTCCGAAGACACTGATATTTTGTATGAATTTATTCAAAGCCGCGAACTGGTTCGATCCGCAGATTCGGAATTGGACCTCCGCAAGATCTATTCAGAGACCTACGGGATTGATCCCGTATTTTCGTTCAATCGGGATGGAACCATCGAAGATTTGGCTTCCTATTGGAAGAATATGGTCAAAATTTTTTATGATAGTGGAACTGGTTTGATCGAACTCCGGGTTCACGCGTTCAATCCAGATGACGCTAAGAAAGTGTCCGAATACATCTTCACCAGAAGTTCAGCAATGATCAACGAGCTGAGTGCCATCGCACGAGAAGACGCAACTCGTTATGCACGCGAGGAGCTAGACAGATCAGTCGCACGTCTTCGCGCCGCACGGCAGGCAGTTACAGAGTTCAGATCGCGTAATCAGATTGTCGACCCAGCCGCCGAAATTGGCGCTCAGACCGGGTTGCTGACAGCGTTGGAAACAAAGTTGTCCGATGCGCTCATCACATTTGATCTGCTAAAAGACAGCGCCGGTGAAAATGACCCGCGACTTGAGCAGGCTGTGCTTCGCATTGAGGTTATCAGGCAACGGATCGATGAAGAACGACAGAAGTTCACCAGCAGCGATTCAGAAGGAAAGAACTATTCGACACTTGTCGGCGAATACGAAGGGCTGGCCGTGGACCGCGAGTTTGCCGAGCAGGCCTATCTGGCTGCCCTTGCGTCGTATGATTCCGCTCTAATAGAAGCGCAGCGAAAAAGCCGATATCTGGCTGCATATATCAAGCCGACACTTGCCGAACGTCCAGAATACCCCAAACGCATGATCGTCGTCGCACTAATAGGTGGTTTCTTATTCTTTGCGTGGTCGATTGGTGCTTTGATCTACTATGCGATCAAGGATCGCCGCTGATGATTGAAATCCGCGACCTGTGGAAATCCTATCATGTGAAAGGGCAGGCCAAGATCGTTGCACGGGGCCTCAACCTATTGTTCCCATCACGTGGGTCGGTTGGGTTGTTCGGACGCAACGGTGCAGGAAAATCTACCTTGCTACGAATGATCTCGGGGTCCGAAGATCCGGATAGTGGAGATATCGTTTCTGACGGGACGGTTTCCTGGCCGGTCGGTTTTGCTGGAAGCTTTCACGGAGAGCTGACGGGTGCGCAAAATGTAAGGTTTGTTGGCAGGGTCTACGGTGTCGATACGGATGATCTGGTCGAATATGTGCAGGACTTTGCCGGATTGGGCCCGCATTTTCACGCCCCATTCCGCACCTATTCGTCAGGGATGAGGTCGCGACTGGCTTTCGGATTGTCTATGGGGATCAAGTTTGACACTTATTTGGTAGATGAGGTCACGTCAGTCGGTGATGCCGCGTTTAGGGAACGCAGCACCGGCCTACTGCAGGAACGCATCAACGAAAGTGCAGCCATCATTGTTTCGCACTCGATGCCATTGATGAAGAAACTGTGTGACAAAGGTATCGTCATGATTGACGGGCAAGCAAAGTTTTTTGACGATATCGATGAAGCGATTGAAACGCATGAAACCGCGATGAAAGGGATAAAGCCAGACTGGGTCGAAGTCTGACTTTTGTCGTGGAAGATGAACCATTCGCGATGAGCGAATATCCAGTTTTGGATTGTCGATGTCGGCCAGCATTAATCTGTTTCTAAGGGATGAGGTACTTACATCTTGTTCTGGCTCCTAAGAAACAATAGGGTCTCGCTCAATGAATGATCGACAGATCGAGCTGTTTTAAGGGCTTTCTACATGCGTTTTGTGATGATCGCGGCTTCAATGATTGTGTTGGCAAGCTGTGGTTTGCCGCGTGGCGGTGCTATTCAAAGCGAAGTTATTGGCAAAGAAGCGCAGGAAAGCGCGGAATTTGCAGTCTATCGAGTGTCGCGAGAAACACTGTCGACAATTTCGCGTTGGCCACAACCATCGACGACGTCATCTTGTGCTTGGCCAGGAAAAGGTCGCCCGGCAGCAGACAAGCCAATTCGCCCATTTGACCGCGTCGATGTTGTGGTTTGGGATAGCGAAGAAAATTCGCTTCTGTCTTCAGCGGGCCAGAACACTGTCCGAATGCAGGACATGCAGGTTTCTTCCGGCGGTACGATATTCTTGCCTTTTGTGGGAACAGTCCATATCGCAGGTCTCCCGCACGCAGCGGCCCGCACGCGCGTACAACGCAAGTATGAAGAAGTGATCCCAAGTGCACAGGTGCAGCTAAACATTCAACAAGGGACACGCGGGACGATTTCGATGGTTTCCGGGGTGACCCGGCCTGGGCCCATTCTGGTCGATGATCCCAATTTTACTGTGCTCAATGCGATCTCTGCTGCAGGTGGGCCTTCGGCTCAGATTCCAAACCCCCAACTCAAACTGATCCGAGGGAGCAAGACGTATTGCCGACCCCTCGAAACCGTCGTCAGCAATCCAGCTTATGACACGTTGCTTCTTCCGGGTGACAAGGTAGCAGTCGAAAATGATGAACGCTATTTCCGTTCCCTCGGAGCAGCGAGCCGTGAAGCGATTGTGCCGTTCGACAAGCCCAGCATCTCTGCTCTTGATGCTATGTCATTGATTGGCGGATTGTCAGATCTTCGTGCCAACCCAAAAGGTATTCTTGTTCTTCGTGAATACCCTCAAAATGCTGTACGTTCTGATACTTCGGGGCCAAGAAATGCACGTAGCGTGTTCGTGATTGATCTAACGTCAGCAGATGGCCTGTTCAGCGCTGGAAAGTTCGATATTCAGCATCAGGACACCGTTCTGGTCACGGAAAGCTCAGTGGCGTCGGCAACGCTGCTTTTCACTCTGATCAAGCAGATGACAGGCGCGGCGTTTGATGTCAGAAGGCTCTGATAAAAACCGTTTCGGTATCGCACTTTAAGATTGGGACGTGGAGACGCTAGGTTTCCCGACCCAAATGGCGTTCTCCGCGCGCGCGGGCCAAAGCCATTTGTTTCTGCCGCTCTCTGAACCGGTCGCGCCGGGCTTCATCGTATTCGTCGATGCACTGGTGGCAACTGACGCCGTCCTCGTATTCCGGGCGGTCTTTGTCTCCGGGTAGGATTGGTCGGCGGCAGGCATGGCACAATTCGTGCGGACCCTCAGCCAGACCATGTTCGACAGACACGCGATTATCAAACACAAAGCATGCACCGTCCCATTTGCTGTCTTGGGCAGGCACGTCTTCAAGATACTGAAGGATGCCACCCTTCAGGTGATAGACATCCTCGACACCCTGACTGATCAGGAAATTGGTCGATTTCTCGCAGCGAATGCCACCGGTGCAGAACATTGCGACCCTTTTGTTGTGGAACCGGTCCTTGTTCTGCGCCCACCAATCCGGGAAATCGCGGAAGGTTTTTGTTTTTGGATCAACGGCACCCTCAAACGTGCCGATCGCGACCTCGTAATCATTTCGGGTGTCGATCACCACCACATCATCCTGGCTGATCAGGTCGTTCCAATCCTCGGGCATCACGTAATGCCCAACCGAGGCGCGCGGGTCCACGTCCGGCACACCCATGGTCACGATCTCTTTCTTCAGCCGCACCTTCATTTTGCCGAACGGCTGATCCTTTGCCGTCGACTCTTTCCAAGCCAGATCTGCGCAACCGGGCAGGGCGCGGATATGGGTCAGAATCGCGTCAATACCCGCACGCGAACCGGCAATCGTGCCGTTGATGCCTTCCTGCGCCAACAGAAGCGATCCCGAGATCCCTTCGCGCTGTGCAACGTCCAGCAATGGTGCCTGTAAGGCTGCCGGATTGTCGAAACGGGTGAAGTGATAGAGTGCTGCAATCGTATACATAGTGGCGGCATACGCCCCTATTTTCAAAGGATCAAGTCTGCCAATTGCTTGACCCCCCCGGATGCGATCCTTACCCATTGAGTTTCAAGGAGGAACGCCCATGCGTGACGCAGACGAAGCCCTGATCGTGATCGACGTACAAAACGACTTCTGCCCCGGTGGTGCGCTGGCGGTGGCGCATGGGGACGAGATCATCCCGCTGATCAACGAAATATTGCCTTATTTTCCTGTGAAAGTCTTCACACAGGACTGGCATCCGGCGGGGCACAGCTCTTTCGCGTCTTCGCATGATGGGAAAGATCCTTATCAGACCACCGAACTGCCGTATGGCACCCAAGTGCTGTGGCCTGATCACTGCATTCAGGGCAGCATCGGGGCCAAGTTTCACGACCATCTGCATCGCGATAGAGCTGATCTGATCATTCGAAAAGGGTTCCGGCCCGAGATCGACAGCTATTCCGCCTTCTTTGAAAACGACCGGACCACACCGACGGGGCTAGAGGGTTATCTGCGCACACGTGGCGTCGAAAAGTTAACACTTGCCGGTTTGGCTACGGATTTCTGTGTGGCCTATTCGGCCATTGACGGGGCGCGGCTGGGCTTTGACGTGACGGTGCTTGAACGCGCGTGTCGTGCGATTGACCTTGACGGCTCACTGAATGCCGCCCGCGCCGACATGCGTGCGGCGGGCGTAACGTTGGAGGCATAGATGCCCGATATTGCAAGCCGGGTTTATAATCACCACTGGAAGATTGACCCCATCGTGCGGTCGTTGATCGACACGGATTTCTATAAACTTCTGATGTGCCAATCAGTGTTTCGCAACAAGCCCGACACCAATGTCACCTTCAGTCTGATCAACCGTACCAAGTCGGTGCCACTGGCCGACCTGATCGACGAAGGGGAATTGCGCGAACAGTTGGACCACATCCGGTCCCTCAGCCTGTCGCGCGGCGAAAGCACATGGCTGCGGGGTAACACCTTTTATGGCAAACGGCAGATGTTTCGGTCGGACTTTATGGAGTGGTTCGAAGGCATGCGCCTGCCGCCCTACCACCTTGAACGCGTCGGCGATCAGTATGAGTTGACCTTCGATGGCTCATGGCCCGAAGTCATGCTGTGGGAAATCCCGGCGCTCGCCGTGTTGATGGAACTGCGCGGTCGCGCCGTCCTGCGCGACATGGGGAAGTTCGAGCTTCAGGTGCTCTATGCCCGCGCCATGACGCGCATCTGGGAAAAGATCGAACGCCTGCGCGAATTGGATGGGCTGCGCCTTGCCGATTTCGGCACCCGCCGTCGACATTCCTATCTGTGGCAGGATTGGTGCGTGCAGGCGATGATCGAGGGGTTGGGCGATCGCTTCATCGGCACGTCGAACTGCTCGATCGCCATGAAACGCGACATTGAAGCGATCGGCACCAATGCCCACGAACTGCCCATGGTCTATGCCGCACTGGCCAAGGACGACGCCGAACTGGCCCGAGCGCCCTATGATGTGTTGGCGGATTGGCAAGAGGAACACGACGGCAACCTGCGCATCATTCTGCCCGACACCTATGGCACCAAGGGCTTTCTGGACAACGCACCCGATTGGCTGGCCGGTTGGACCGGCATTCGCGTCGACAGCGGAGACCCCGCGACAGGCGCCGAGACCGCCATCAACTGGTGGACATCCCGCGGAGAGGACCCGACCCAGAAAATGGTCATCTTCTCGGACGGTCTGGACACCGACAAAATCATCGAACTGCACCAACAATTCGCAGGCCGCGTCCGCACCAGCTTCGGCTGGGGCACGCTGCTGACGAATGATTTCCGAGACCTCGTCCCCGATAACGCCCTCGCCCCGTTCTCACTGGTCTGTAAGGCGGTCGAAGCGAACGGAAACCCCACGGTGAAACTATCCGACAACCCGAACAAGGCGATGGGGCCGGAGGATGAGATTGCGCGGTATAAGCGCGTGTTTGGGGTGGGCGAGCAGGTCGGGATGGAGGTTGTGGTTTAAGAGATATAACCTTTTGGTTGTATAGTTATTGCTATCAATAAACCAATCGTCGATGTTGATCATAACGAGAGTAGTGTGGTTTTGAATTGAGCATTTGCTGATGGCTAACGAATGGGATGTGAAATGGCTGGCAGAAGGTGTAAGTAAATGGAACCTTCGTCGAAGGCGTGTTGACTTTGTGCCAGATCTGTCGGGAATTCGTTTTTTCGAACAACTCCCCCGCGATTTCCGCGATCAACCGAAAACGTCGCGAACATTTGAGAATATTGACCTCTCGAATGCTAACTTGGCTAGAGCAGACCTATCAGATATGAATTTCGCCCGTGCAAATTTCACCGGTGCGAACTTGCTTGAGGCGGACTTGTCCAAATCCAACTTTGAGAATGCAAAGTTCAAACGTGCAAATCTTACCGGCGTCGATGGAACCAGGGCTCTATTTGGAAATGCGGTCTTTGAGGAAGTCGACCTAACCGAGACTAAACTAAAAGAAACAGAGTTTGTAGGCGCGATATTCATTGGAAGCTCACTTTCAGAGAAGCAAAGAGCAGTGATTTCCAATCAACGTTTTAGCGAATATCCGTCAGTGGCAGCATATCACGCAGCCCAAAGGACTATCGCTAGGCCCCTGAAGGATACGTTGGCGGCGCGCGAGCAAATTCGAAGTATAGATGACAGGACTCGGAAGGCGAAATACGATGTGTTTTACGGAACAACGCGTAGTCCACGATACGAGCGTGGGGCCTTGGTGGGGTTTGACAACGAGAAGAACGCAGCCACTAGTCTCGGGCTTTGCGAAGTGATTGTTCCAGAAACGGGCAGTCTAGGTTCAATCGGTTCGCGGCTATGGAAGAAACTGCGCAATAAAAAAGAACCTAGATTGACAGTCGATAGCTACATTGAACTCAACGACACATTGTTCTGGTCGCACCTTATTAGCACCGCCGATAAAATGAGGGAGAAAGCACGACCAACGATTTTTGTACACGGTTATAACACTACATTCGAACAGGCGGTTTTGCGCGCCGCGCAAATTGGCCACCATCTGGGCATCGGCCAAGGTATTGGGCTATTCTGCAGATGAAGCATCGGTTGAGCACAGCAAATACGCGCTGGCGGATTTTATCGAGAATCATGTCATTCATGTAGGCGACCTAGGTGTCAATCTGATCGCACATAGCATGGGCTGTCGATGTCTGCTTGGTGCGCTAGAGCAGTTGGCCGTGAAGAATTCAACGGCACTCCAGAGTGTTAAACAGATTATCCTAGCTGCAGCGGATGTAGACACGAACCTGATGCCGCACCTTGCGCCGCATTTGGTAGAACATTCTGAAAGAACTACGTCCTATGTTTCCGACAAAGACAAAGCGTTGCAATTGTCTGCTTGGCTTCATAAATTCCCAAGAGTTGGGATCACTCCACCAACCTATATTTTCACGGGTATGGATACGGTGGTTGTAAGCGACCTCGAATTGGACGATTTTGTTTCTCACGCCTATGTTTCGAACAATCGCATTATTTTAAGTGATATGTTTTCTATTCTTAAACATGGACATGCACCCGCTGATCGCCATGGACTAGTGTCTGTATCTGGTGACTATCATTGGCGGATTCGAAGGTAGGGATTGCTACTCCCATTCGACCGTTAAGCCGCACCCGCTGAACACCCCTCACCCCCCAAGCACCCTCCGTGCCGCCGTCACCGCTTTCCGCGTATAACTCACCACCTCCGGCCCGGTCGGATCATAGCGCGGCACCGCCCAGCCCATGGACGCAAAACGGCGGATCATGATGAACAGGGGGAGCAGGTCTTCCGCCTCCTGGCTTAACGCGCGGTGGGCGCGGTATCCGGCCAGGGCGGCGGTGCGGATCGCCTCATACGCGGGTTCGTCCTCGTTCTGCGTCATCATCACCGCCAAATCATAAAGCCGGAAGCCAAAGCCCGCGTCGTCGAAGTCGATCAGTGTCAGCTCTCCGTTATGGACGAAGATGTTTTCGCGCAGCGCATCTGCGTGAATCAGGCCGAAATCGGCGCCGTTCTCAAGGAAAACCGTGGCCCTGTCATGCGCCACGGCGCGCGCGCGTTGGATCAGGGCGTAGTCGTCATCGCTCAACGCCGGGCATTCCCAGAACCGGCCCCAGAACGGATTGTCGCCCAGAAGGCCGGGAATGTCCCAGCGGTGGCGGGAGAAGTTCGTGGGCAAGGTCAAGGCGTCGGTCAGGTTGTGCAGCTTGGCGATCTCGGCCCCGACCTTGTGATACAGCGCGACCTGTTCGGCCTTGCTGCCCGGCAACGGCACGCCACCTTCGCCAATCGGCGCGCCGTCGACCCAACTGACCATGGTGGCAATCTGACCTTCGCCCAGGTCGGCAACCATGTCACCCATCAGGGTTGGGATCGGCGCGGGCACGCTCATTCCAGCAGCATCCAGCGCGGCCATCCAGTCCAGTTCCGACCGGATCGCATCGGCGCTTTGATATCCCGGACGATGAAGGCGCAACGCGGCGGGGTGGCCATTCACAAGCACCTCGTGCACCACGTTTTCGCGATCCTTGATCATGCGGATGTCGGTCGCGCCCCATGCCGCCAACGCCCGTTCCAGCGCGCTCATGCGGGCAGCGCCTTCAGCGCCGCATCCAGCGTTTCCACCAACAAGTCAGCCTGTGCGCGATCAAAGCACATGGGTGGGCGGATCTTGATACCATGGTAGTGACGCCCGACCGAATGCAGAAGCACTCCGCGATTGCGCATCTCGTCCACCAGTTGGGCGCAGAAAGGCGCGGCGGCTTTGGTGTCGCCATCGCGGGCGAACTCGACCCCCAGAAACATCCCCGCCCCGCGCACATCGGCGATCATCGGGTGGTCAAGCCCCTTGAGAAGCCCCAAAGCATAATCACCCGCATCGCGGGCGTTTTCGACCAGCTTTTCCTCGTCCAACACTTCAAGCACGGCCATTGCAGCGGCTGCAGACACCGGATTGCCGCCGAATGTGTTGAAGTAGCCAAACCGGGTGCGGAACTCGGCCATGATCTCGGGCCGGGTGACGACGGCGGCGACCGGGTGGCCGTTGCCCATTGGCTTGCCCATTGTGACGATGTCCGGCGTCAGTCCAATCCGCTGGTGGCCCCAGAAATGACGGCCCGTGCGGCCAAAGCCCGGCTGCACCTCGTCCGCGATGATGGTGCCGCCAGCGCGACGCACAACCTCGACGGTCGGGTCAAGGAAGCCGCTGGGCAGATCCGGGAAGCCTTCGTTGGCAAAGAACGGACACAGAATGAGGGTGCCAAAGCCATGACCTTCAGCCTCCAGCGCGTCGATAGCTTTCTGTATTTCTGCAGCAAATCCCTTTGATTGCGCCTCGGCGCTGCCGCCCAATGGTGCCAGCGCGTCCGGCGAGGGCACCTTTTTCACCCATTCAACCGCGCCTCCAATGGGTGTTTTCTTGGCCGACAGATGCGACACCAGATCGGTGTTCCCGTGATAGGTGTTGTCGGTGCAGATGATCCCCGTCTTGCCGGTCACTGCGCGGCCCATGCGCAGGGCAATGTCATTGGCTTCGGACCCGGTGCAGACCATGATCATGGTATCCAGATCGTGATCCATGGTGCCGGTCAGGCGTTCGGCATAGTCCAGTATCCCGTCGTGCAAATAACGGGTGTGAGTGTTCAGGGTGGCCGCCTGCCGCGTGATCGCCTCGACCACCTTCGGATGGGCGTGGCCCACATGCGGAACGTTGTTGTAGCAATCCAGAAACTGGTTTCCGTCCGTGTCCCACAACCATGCTCCTTCACCGCGCACAATGTGGACCGGATCGCTGTAAAAGGTCGTCATGTTGGGACCAAGAAGCCGCTCGCGACGTTTCAGAAGGGTGGAAGTGTCCGACATTGGTGTGGCTCCGCTGAGATTAGTCTTCATTGATGCGTCCGCGCAGGGCTTTAATCTGACCGCGCCTTGTTTTTGCTTCCAGTCGCCGCTTTTTCGATCCCAACGTAGGCTTGGTCGCAATGCGCCGCTTGGGAGCAACCAAAGCGCGCCGGATCATTTCGACAAGGCGATTTTGAGCGATCTCGCGGTTGCGCGCCTGGCTGCGCGTGTCTTCTGCCCGGATCACAATTGCGCCGTCCTGGGACCATTTTCGCCCGGCGATGCGTTTCAGCCGGGTCTTTACGGGTTGTGTCAGATTGGGTGATCTGGCGGCCTCAAAACGCAGCTCGACGGCTGTGGATACCTTGTTCACGTTCTGCCCGCCGGGGCCGGAACTGCGGGTGAAGCTTTCACTTAACTCCCAATCTTGCAGGATGATATTATCGGTCACGCGGATCATGGCCGCAACTTAGCGAATTGGATCCAAAACGGAAATCCCGGAAATGGCAAAAGAAAAGGGCCGCCCGCTTTGGGACGACCCTTTCGAGAATTAAGGAGGTGGGACCGGTTAGACCGTCAAGAGAGGGTCAATAAGATCCGCATTCCTCACCGGGGGCTGCCCCGGAAAGTCGCGACCTAGATTGTCCCGGCACCTCGCTCCGTTGTATCTCTTGACATGGACACCTCCTTTCTCGCTGTTGCTATATCTAGGAGGTTGCCACAGATTTTGCGTTTGTCAAAACTTTTCACGCAGGATTTGGTGAAAGTTTCGTAACGATGAGGCGAAATGGAACCAGTGCGACCAGTGCAATCGCCATTTTTACCAGCCAATCAGCCACCGCAAGCGAGATCCAAAGCGGGGCATCCGGGCCGCTGCCAAGCATCGGCAGAAGCTCGTTTGCCCAGCCAACATCATTGCCGGGTTCAAGGAACATAAGACTGGCCGAAAAGGCGATGGTGAAGAAGATCGCCGTGTCCACTGTGCCGCCGATGATGGTGCTGGCCACAGGTGCACGCCACCATTTTCCGCTCCGCAGTCGATCAAAGATGGCAACGTCCAGAAGTTGCGCGGTCAGGAATGCAAGGCCAGAAGCCACCGCGATGCGCAAGGTTACCAGCGGTCCGAATTCACCAATGATCTGCGTGCCGATGAAGCTGCAAATCACGCCGGTGACGAAACCTGCAAAGACAACCTTGCGTGCAGCCGATGGGCCATAGACGCGGTTCATCACATCGGTGACAAGAAAGGCGAAGGGATAGGTAAAGGCACCCCAGGTCAGCCATTGGCCGAACAAATGTTGCACCAGAATGTTTGACGCCACCACAATGGCGGCCATGGCGATCACGCCAGGAAGGATACGGGTCATGTTGTTGGTCCGTTTTTGCAAGGTTGCGGAGACTTGGCTCCCATCTGACGGGAACGGACTGCATTTAGCGGCTCAATCGCCAGTGATCAAGAGTTCTGTTTTCAAACCTGCCCCATCGGGAACGACATATTCGACAATTTCTGTAACCTGAAAAAACTTGAAATTGTCGTCAGACACCATGGTCAGGCGGATTAACCCATCCTGATCCTGCCAGACTGCCAGCCCCTCAAGATTGTCATGTGCGCCAACTTCGGTCTGAAGCAAGATGGTTTCGTTTGTCAGGTTGTCTTGAGTCATGTCGAACCGGCGAACACGGTTGGTGAAGCCGAAAATGCTGCTCAAGTGGCGCTCTAAAACATAAAGGCGTCCGTCAGGCCCGACATCTGCCCCAACAGGCACATAAGGCCGGTATCGGGGAAGGGTGAATGGCTTTTCCCAAGTCGTCGCCCCCGGTCGCAGGCGATATACTGGGTGTGGGTTTTTTTGACTTCCGTTCCCTTCGGGGATCACAAGAATCGTGCCGTCAGGCTGCACGGCAAGCGCCTCGAGCGCCGAGTTGGCAACCATCTTTTTGGTTGCCGGGTTTTTTGGCAGGTCACGACCTTTCTCCTGCCCGGTCTTGTACTGAACGATGCGGTGGCGAATTTCGAAACTTACATAGACTGTGCCATCAGGTGCTACCGCCAGACCTTCACTATCCGTCCAAATGCCTTTGAGCGGGTCGCCGCGCGGTGAAGTCAACTTCTTCAGCGGCCCGTGTGCGACCTTCTTGATCATTCCGTTCTTGCGCACAAATTTACCGTGCGTGATATGCCCTCGATCGGTCAGCGCGACAAAGGTTTCGCCATCGTCGCTGACCTCAATCGCCGAAAATCCGCCAAACGCCGCATCATCCCCGCCATACCATCGGGTTGCCGACACCAGTTTGGCCTCGGATACCGTCTGTGCACCGAGGTCAACGGTGTAGACACCGATAAGTATTGCCAGCGCCCCTAGCGCGACGACAAGACGGAGCGACATTGTTTCGGTAGATCAGCAAGCGTCAAAGGCCCGCGCGGTTTGCTTGGTTTCGGCGGTTTGGGCGGTGGCGGTTTGGGATGCAGGATGTCATTGACCCAGTTCACCGCATCCTGACAGCCATCACCGGGCGGCGGGGGCGCTTGATTGACACATCCGCGCATTCCTTTTGGACATCTCAGGCGAACATGGAAATGATAGTGGTGCCCATACCATGGGCGGATTTTCCTCAGCCAATTGCGGTTGCCCTTTTCGTCCTTACACATCTGAACCTTTGCGCCGGGAAAGACGAATATCCGCGCCACGCGCTTGTCTTTGGCGGCGGCCTTCAGAATCTCATGATGGGCACGGGTCCAAGATTTGTTGACAAACGCACCCTTGGCACGCCGCAACGAAATGGACGAGATGCTTTCGCGTTGGTTGGCCGACAGGTTCAGGCGCTTAGCGGGAAGCATCCAAATGTCTGCGTCCAGCCCGATCTGGTGGGATCGGTGGCCGGTTAGCATCGGACCGCCACGCGGTTGACTGAGATCGCCAACATAGAGACCGTTCCAACCCGGTTGCTTTGCTGCTTTGCGCGACAAATCCTTGATGAAATCAATCAGCTCTGGGTGTCCCCAGTTGCGATTGCGAGACAAGCGCATGGCCTGCCATGTGGGTCCGGTTTGTGCAAGCTGTTCGCCCCCGGCCAAACATCCCTTGGCATAAGACCCAAAGGGTGCGGATTGCTGGGCAGAGCCTGATCGCTTCGCGCCAAACAACTGCTTTGCCGGGGTTTCGGCCAATGCGTTAACCGGGGCCGCCATCGCTCCCGCCAGCATCAGCGCGCCGATCAGAAGTGAACCACGAATGTACTTTCCAACCATACTTTTGTCGCCTCTCACTGCTCACCCTCTGGTTTAACCCAGATCAAAAGGAAAAGCCCTAATGCAAACAACCCGATCAGCGGAGACACGCCGAGTCGTGCACTGCCCGTCATCGTTGTGAACCATGCGATCAAAGCAGGGGCCATGAACGCTGTGGCGCGCCCCGACAGACCGTACAGCCCGAAGCTTTCGGTCGGGGCCAGGGGATCAGCATGGCGCACCATCATTGATCGGCTGGCTGATTGCAGCGTGCCGCCCATACCTCCGATCAGCATGCCGCAGCCAAAGAAAATGATGTCTGGGATGTTTGATCCATCGGGGAGCGTGATGCCAAAAATGGACTCGCGCGTCATGTTCACAATCAGAAAACAGACCGCCATTAGAACGAGGATGGATCCGATGATCACCGGCTTGGGGCCGCGCTTTCGGTCAACCCGCCCGCCCAACCAGCTGAATCCTGCGGCGGCAAGACCCGAGATGATGCCAAAGACACCGATCAGGACAATCGACCAGTTCAGAACGAGGCTCGCATAAACCCCACCAAACCCATAAAGGCCATTCAATGCGTCGCGATAGAACATCGAGCTGCCAAGATAGGCCGCAAGGCTTTTCTTGTTCTTCAGTCCCCGAATGGTCCGGCCAAGAATAGCGAAAGCGCCAGAAAGACTGTATTTTGCTGCAGGTCTGGGAAGGTCTTTCACCCACAGCGCATAGGGGATCATGAAAATCATGAACCACACGGCGACAAATGGGCCGACAATCCGTGTCCCTTCACGCGCTTCGGCATCCAGCAGGCCTAAACCGGGGGGCAGCCCGATCAACGTCCTGCCGCTGGGCTGTTCGACAAACAGGGTCAGCATGATCGCCAATGCCACCAAGCCTCCGATGTATCCGAAAGCGAAGCCAGAGCCCGAAATCTCACCAACCTGATCCTGATCAGCAAGGCTGGGCAGTTGCGAATTGGTGAAAACCAAAGCGAATTCGGCCCCGATGAAACCCAGGGCAAACATTAACATCATGGCCCATAAGTTTGATCCATCTGGTTGGGTCCACCACAATGATCCTGCGCCGATGACATACAGCAGGCTGAAGACCGCAACCCATGGACGGACCCGCCCGGCGGTGTCTGCCAGCGCGCCCATGATCGGCGCGCCAAAGCCGACGATCAGGCCAGCCGCCGCCAAGCCCCACGACCAGATACTTTGCGCTTTCGCATCTGCGGCTTGCTCGACCAACCCTTGCCCCATGAAATACTCGGTGGCGATGGCGGCGAAAAACGGGCCAAAAATGAAGGTAAGAAGCAGAGTGTGATAGGGTTGACTGGCCCAATCGAACCAAAACCAGCCCCATATTCGCTTGCGCGTTGAAATCTCTGCCATGCCTGCTCCCTGTTTCCGATGATCAAACAGCGAAACCAGCGCGCGGGCAAGGGGTGTCATGCCTCGGGTGGCCAGGGTCGCTGAGCCTCGGCGTCGATCCACGCTTGCACCCATTGCGGCAATACAGGCAGCGGTCCGTCATAGCCCAATGCCTCAACCACGCGAGCGGTGGGCACGATCCCATTGCGATCTGTTACCGCCGATCGATAGACGATCTGGTTCGCGCATTCGCCACCCAGCCACATGCTTTGTTCGATATAAATAAACCGGTCACCCCAACCCACCACACGGCTGCGCATTTCGATGCGAACAAAGGTGCGCACCCGCTTGCGATACCTCACAGAAGCGCCTGCCATGGTCAGACCCCAGCGATTCTTGATCAACATTCGGCTCAGACCGGTGCGTCCCGCCAATGGAATGCGTCCGAGGTCATAGAGCGTCAGCGTGCGCCCGTTGTTCAACTCGCGCCACAGGTCGATATCCCACGGCCAGCACATGTGATGGCTGACATGCGTGCCGGTGATCGGCAGGGGTTTGGCCCTAGCGTTGATGATCAGCTCTTTGAACATGCGAATGAACGGATACATGGAGGCTCCTTCTGGTTGTGTTTGACCTGCCCATGAGTCCTAGAAACGTCAACCGAAACCACGCGTCACCCTTGCCCTACCCAGTAACCTTCCCTAGATGGAACGGACAACCCGAAAGGAGCCCTTATGCAGTCGCTGTTTCAAATCCTGATGCTGATCGTGGATATCGCCTGGTTTATCCTGATCGCGCATATCGTGATGTCGTGGCTGATTAATTTTCAGGTGCTGAACCTGCGGCAACATATTGTGGCACAAGTCTGGTACGGGCTGAACCGGCTGCTGGAACCTGTCTATTCCCGTATTCGGACCTTCCTGCCGCAGATGGGCGGATTGGACTTTGCACCATTGGTTGCCCTGATCGCACTTTATGCGATCCGGATCATTCTGATCAACAACGCGTCGGCATTTTACTAAGCCCCTTGTCCCTAGCGGTCGCACATGGGATTGTGCTCTCAAAACACCGAGCAGCACACATGCCCCGTGATCTGGACCTTCTGAAATCCGTTTTCGGTTTCGATGAATTTCGCCCCGGACAGGCCGAGATTGTCGACGCCGTTTCGCGTGGCGAAAACACCTTGGCCATCATGCCGACCGGCGGCGGCAAGTCGCTGTGCTATCAATTGCCCGCCTTGCTTCGTGAGGGTGTTACTGTCGTGATTTCCCCGCTGATTGCCCTGATGCGCGATCAGGTGCGCGGGCTTCAGGCGGCGGGTGTGAATGCTGGTGCGCTGACCTCGGGCAATACGCAGGAGGAAACCGACGCGGTGTTCGAGGCGCTGGCGCAGGGTGCGCTCAAGCTACTTTACATGGCGCCGGAACGGTTGGCATCTGGTGGCACGTTGAACCTGTTGCGCAACGCAGGCGTGACCTTGATCGCTGTGGACGAGGCGCATTGCGTCAGCCAATGGGGCCATGATTTCCGCCCGGACTACCTCAGGATCGGAGAGCTGCGGCGCGCCCTGAATGTGCCCCTTGCTGCCTTCACCGCGACGGCAGACGAAGAAACCCGCGTCGAAATCATCCAAAAACTGTTTGACGATGCGACGCCACGCAGCTTTCTGCATGGCTTCGACCGCCCCAACATCCACCTTGCCTTCGCCGCCAAGGACATCCCCCGCACTCAGATTCTGAACTTCGCTGCGGCCCGCAAAGGGCAGTCGGGTATCGTCTATTCTGCCACCCGCGCCCGAACCGAAACGCTGGCTAAGGCGCTGCAAGACGCAGGCCACCCCGCGGTTCATTATCACGGCGGCATGGACGCCGATGACCGGCGCGAGGTCGAGCGCAAGTTTCAGCAAGAGGACGGGTTGATCGTTGTCGCGACAGTCGCCTTCGGCATGGGCGTCGACAAACCCGATATTCGTTGGGTTGCCCATTCCGACCTGCCTAAATCGATCGAGTCATATTACCAGGAAATCGGTCGCGCCGGTCGGGACGGTGCGCCCGCCGATACCCTGACCCTGTTTGGTGCGGATGATATTCGGTTGCGGCGGTCACAGATCGACGAAGGTCTGGCCCCGCCCGAACGGCGCGCGGCCGATCACGGCCGCCTGAATGCCCTTTTGGGTCTGGCTGAAGCGCATGGATGCCGCCGCAAACAGCTTCTGGCATATTTCGGTGAAGACACCACACCGTGCGGAAACTGCGATCTGTGTTCGACGCCGCCAGACCTGTTTGACGGCACCGTGGATGTCATGAAGGCGCTGTCGGCCATATTGCGTACTGGTGAGTATTTTGGCTCGGGCCATCTGATAGATATCTTGCGTGGCAATGTTACGGATCGTATTCGTGACAGAGGTCATGACGGTCTGCCAACATTCGGCGTTGGAAAGGATCACGACAAGCGCCTGTGGCAGGCGATTTTCCGACAGATGCTGGGGCTGGATCTGGTGCGGCCTGACCCAGAGCGTCACGGTGCGCTGCGGATCACCGAAAAGGCTCACCCGGTGTTGCGGGGCAAAGCGCAGGTCGAACTGCGGCGTGACACGCTGAAATCAGGGAACCGCCGGCCAGCGGCAAAAATGATGGTTGCGGAGGAGGACGCCCCGCTTTTGTCTGCCTTAAAGGCAAAGCGTCGCGCCCTTGCTGAAGCTGCTCGCGTCCCTGCCTATGTCGTATTCAATGACCGCACACTGATCGAGATGGCCGAAAAACGGCCCGTGGATCTGGATGAAATGGCGCGCATCGGCGGTGTCGGTGCCAAGAAGCTGGAAAGCTATGGTCGTGCGTTTCTTGAGGTGATCAATGGCGATACGCCTGATCTTCATCCGCACCGGCGCAAGCTGGCGGGGCGCGCAGCTGGGGGTCTGTTCGACCAGTTGCAAGTCGTCGCGACTGATCTGGCACGGGGAGAGGACGGCACCGGAAAACATCTGAGTGTAACCGCCACCACTTTGCGCCAAATTGCCGAACGCAAGCCGACGACGATCAGTGGTCTGGGCCGCATTCAAGGGATGGGTGACCAGAAGGTCGAGCGATTTGGCGCTGCTTTTATCGACGTGCTGACGGAAGGGAAATGACATGTTGGTTGTCGTGTCGCCAGCCAAACGGCTGGACGAAAAACCTGCAAAAAGGACAGACGGGACACGTCCTGTTTTTCAGGATAGGGCAGAGGTTCTTGCCGGGACAGCGCGCAAGCTGTCGAGCAAGGATCTGGAGCGCCTAATGCACATCTCACCCGCGTTGGGCGCACTGAATGTCGAGAGGTTCACAGCCTTTGGCAGCGGGACGGGCGAAAAGCCCGCGATCGAGTTGTTCGCAGGCGATACCTATTCTGGGTTGGATGCGGCCAGCCTTGACGACGATGAACTGCGTTATGCGCAGGAACACTTGTGCATTCTGTCGGGACTTTACGGCCTGTTGCGTCCTAAGGATCAGATAGCTCCGCACCGGCTAGAGATGGGCACGCGGATGAAAAACCAGAAAGGCAAAAACCTTTATGAGTTTTGGGCTGACAATATCGCAAACGAACTGAACCAGCGAGCGGAGGACACATCCAGCGATATCCTCGTCAACTGCGCCTCGGTCGAGTATTTCTCAGCGGTTGATCGGGACGTGCTTGGTTTGCGGGTCATCACACCGCAGTTTCTGGAGATGAAATCGGGCAAACCCAAAGTGGTCAGCTTCTTCGCCAAGAAGGCACGCGGATCCATGGCACGGTTCATTGTGCAAAACCGTGTGCGTGACGCTGAAACCCTGAAACACTTTGATCTGGGTGGATACAAATATCAGCCCGACATCAGTGAAGGCGACACATTGGTCTTTTTGCGTGACGAAACCTAGCAGCAGCTTCCCGGCAGCGGGCATCGTGCGTCGTCCGGGCAATGTGTCAGAATTTCGTGCAGGATTTCGGGTTTTTTCAGCGGTTTGGTCAAATGCTGATCAAGCCCATGTGCAAGGATGTCGCGATCGTCACCGGTCAAAGCATGTGCCGTCAGTGCGACAACGCGGGTCCGGGGCAAACCTTGATCTTGTTCAAGCATTCGAATGCGCCGTGTGGCCTCTTTTCCATCGACCTCGGGCATCGAGATATCCATGAAGATGATGTCGGGTTGGAGCCTCAGAAAAGCTTCGACCGCTTCTATGCCGTTGCCGACAAAGTGAAGGTCGATGTCCAGATCTTTCAGCAGCTTCGTAAAGACCAACTGGTTGGTCTTGTTGTCCTCAGCCGCAAGAACGCGCATTCGTCGAAGGTCTGATCTTTCCAATGCGGTCAACAGCAAAGGCGTGTCATTGCCAACCTTTGCCACCAAGGGCACGGGGTCTGTGGGCCGGCTGCCTATCTGATTGATGATCTCAAACACCGTGTTTCGGGTCAGGGGCAATTGCAAAACGCGCGTAGCGCTGGCGATGTTGTTGCTCTGTTTTACGGTCGTCGAATTGGGCGCGGTCAAAAAGATGATCGGTGCGGTTGGGTTCTGTGCACGCAACATCTGAACGAATGGTATTCCATCCTGCGTGTGCGCTTTGGCGCTTTGTTCGTCGACCAGAATTAAGGCGGCCCCCTGCACGGATGCTTTGGATGGGCTGAGCGGGTCATATAGTTTGGTGCGCAATCCTGTCGCTTCGAACCGTTTCTCAAGCACAACTCGGTTCAGGCGGTCTTCCATCGCTATGACCACCCATCCGGCGTTTCGGGATAGCTGTGGTGGCTCGGTGGTTTCTATGACAGGAAGCGCTATGTGAAATCCGAAGCATGACCCGACACCTTCCTGACTGTCGACCCAGATTTCACCGCCCATCAGTTCTACCAACTGAGAAGTGATGGCAAGGCCAAGTCCTGTCCCCTCAAACTTACGATTGCGTTCCGTGTCGACCTGGTTGAACTCGCCAAAGATATGGCCTTGCATGTCTTCGGGAATACCTATGCCGCTGTCTTCGACCGTGACGTGAACCTGTTGTGTTTCGCTATCACTTAACGGTAGCCCAACGGCGCGTACCAATACATGCCCTTCGGAAGTAAATTTGACGGCGTTTCCGATCAAGTTTGTCAGAATCTGACGTATCCGCACGACGTCACCAACGAATTTTGACGGCATGAACAAATCAAAATCCACGATCAACCGAATGCCTTTTTCCTGCACCGCAGGCTGCAACAGTGTCACGACGTCCAGAATCACACGCTCCAGATCAAATTCTTCAAGTTGCAATGTCAGTTTGGCGGCTTCGATCTTCGAATAATCGAGCACGTCATTGATGATGGTCAGTAACGCTTCGCCTGATTGGCGGATTGTGTCTACATACAGGCGCTGTTCGTCATCCAAGTCGCCTTCGGCCATGATCTCTGCCATCGAAACCACACCGTTCATCGGTGTGCGAATCTCATGGCTCATATTGGCAAGAAAGGTTGATTTCGCACGGTTGGCCGCCTCTGCCCGGTGGCGCGCATCTCTCAATTCGGCTTGATATTTAATCGTCTCGGTAATGTTAAGGCCCAGGCTGACCATATCGCCATCGCGCGAGCGTCGGTCGACCATTTTGATATGGGTTCCGTCCCACAGGCGCAAAACAACAGGATCGCGTGACGGAGCACGCCATCGGGCCAGCATCATGTCGCGCCAGGCAAGAGGTCGCATATCGCCGATGTCGACAATCCCCTCATCGGTCGCGATATGCAATATCTCGGTATAAGGGATGCCGGGGACCACGCAGCTTAACCCGTCAAACGGTTCTAGATAGGCGCTGTTGGCGGCAATCATCCTGTCCGATTGATCAAAAACGGCAAACCCATCTTCGATGGTTTCCAGCGAATCCCACAACCGCCGCTTCGCGATCACCACTTCTTCATTGGCTTTCTCGAGATCTGCGCGAACCTGTGAGTTCTCGCCCTTGATCTCTTCGACCGCGACGCGTGTTTCGATGATCTCGTCCGACAAACTCAACGCGTGTTGTGAAAGAACGCGATTCGCATTTGTCAGCTCTGCCTGTTTCTGCGCTAGAAGACGTTCAGCGGCCATTCTGGCGCGCCGTTCCTGTGCAAGAATATCTTCGATTTTCATCCCCGGTTCTCCGAGTCACCTGTTCCGTAAGGCACAGCATCATCGAACAGGGTGAACAGGGTCTTAACGGAGGATCAGAAAAACGAAGTTCAATAAAGCCCCGGCATCAGGCCGGGGCTTTGATCGATCCGGGAGGGATCATTTTTTGTCGTCGTCGTCGTCATCGTCATCATTGTCCGGCAAATTGAAGAAGCTGTCCGCATCGGGCAATGCGTCTTCTTTCTCATCATCGGGTGCGCCAGACAGCGTGAACGTCTCAAGCCCCTCGATGGCGCTGGGAATCTTGGGCTCTGGGTCCATTCCAAGGCTTTGCTCGGTCGACACCAGCTTGCGACGCTCGTCATCAGACATCACGCCGCCTTCCTTCGCCTTTTTGGCAGCGGCTTTCTGCACCGCCAAGTCCAGTTCGCTTTGCTTGCAGAGGCCCAAGGCCACTGGGTCAATCGGTTCCATATTCTGGATATTCCAGTGGGTGCGCTCGCGGATAGACTGAATGGTTGGCTTGGTGGTACCCACCAGTTTCGAGATTTGGCTATCGGCCAGTTCCGGGTGGAACTTTACCAGCCACAAGATCGAATTCGGACGGTCCTGACGCTTGGACAGCGGAGTATAACGCGGGCCGCGGCGCTTTTCTTCGCCCGACGCTGCCGCATAAAACTTCTGCTTCAGCTTGTGCAGCGGGTCTTTCTCGGCCTTCTCGATTTCGCTTGCGTCCAGTTGGTTATTTGCCACCGGATCGAACCCTTTAACGCCGGTCGCCACATCGCCATCAGCAATGCCCTGAACTTCCAGCTCGTGCAGGCCACAGAAATCGGCGATCTGCTTGAAGCTGATCGTCGTGTTGTCCACCAGCCAAACGGCGGTAGCCTTTGCCATGATCAGTTTGCTCATCTGAACACTCCTTCGAAATTGACCCCGGATACAACTTTCCCGCGCCCTGGCTGGGCTGCCTGTGTCGCGGGGACATTATCAGGCCGGTTTCCGTTGTCGGGGAACTTGAGGCCTATATAAGGGGGAAGAAGGAAAGAGGGAAGGCAAAATGCGACAGGTTCTAATCGGTGGCATTCTCTGGCTGGTTTCGGCGTTCGCAGTATGGGCGGATGGCGAGCAGGCCGGCGACTTTGATTATTACGTCTTGTCGCTCAGTTGGTCGCCCAACTGGTGCGCTGTCGAAGGCGATGCGCGCGGATCCGAACAGTGCGACCCCGACCGCGATCTGGGTTGGGTTGTGCATGGGCTGTGGCCGCAATTTGAGCAAGGCTGGCCAAGCTATTGCCGCACATCCGCACGCGCGCCGTCCCGCAGCCTGACCAACGCGCAGGCGGACATTTTCGGTACCGGCGGAGCTGCGTGGTATCAGTGGAAAAAACATGGAGTCTGCGCCGGGTATGAGGCTGCAGAATACTACGACCTGGCCCGGCGAGCGTATGACATGGTGAACCGCCCCGCGGTGCTGCGCAAACTGACGGATCCCGTTCGCCTGCCCGCGTCCGTGGTGGAGGAAGCTTTCCTGCAAGCCAACCCTGACTGGCACCCCGACATGCTGACTATCACCTGCAAGGGCGACCGCATTCAAGAGGCGCGCCTGTGCCTGACGAAGGATCTTGAGCCAAGAGTATGCGCGCGGGATGTTCGCACGGATTGCCGGGCGGGGAAGGCGTTGCTGGAGCCGGTGCGGTAGGGGGTGGGCGTTAAGAGCGGAGTTTGATCTGAAGTCGGGATTGAGTCCAGAGCCGACGATGAAAGGCTAAGCATACAAGAATCAATTCACTAACCGATGGTGCAAGTGGGTCGACATCGGATAACTGCCTCATCAGATTGCCAGAACGGCTAGCTACGACTAATCTACCGTTGAAGAAACAGTGAGGCACAAATGGCAGAAAGCGAGCACGCAATCGCCTCCAAATACAATGGGTCTTCCCGCTCGGACATAAACCGAGCTTCTGGAGCAGCGCTTCACCAATATGCGCACTTAGAGACTCAATTGGACGGAATCTTCGAGTTTGCGGTTGGTGCAAGAGATGCTGGGTTTGTGAACCATAAGAGAGTTTTGGTAGCAAATTTTGCGTTTGCAAAAATATTCAACCCAGACGTAAAAATGCAAGTTATTCGCATGTGTTTAGACACCTATTTGACTGATATTTCTCCGGAATTTTCTAAATCGCTTATAAAAGAGTACAAGGCGCTGACAAAAGTAAGAAACCTAATTGCTCATGGAACCGTATACGTATCAAACTTCGATAGCATTGAGAGGCACTGCTTGGTTACGCCTCGCGGTGGAATAAAGGAGAATTCCCTTTTCCCAGAAAGCCTCGACGAGTTCATTAAGCGCGCACAATTCTCCTTTTATCTTTTTGTCATAGTGCGTGACAAAATGCTTGGCCAAGAATCCAAATGGCTAAAATCTGGCGACCGCGATGTGGTCTTTGATGGGAAGGTTGTCTATCCGCCGCCAAAAACGCACCCGATCATGTCTGTCTGGAATGGCCCTTCCACACCCGCCTGATCATCTCTTTTGATAATCAAGGAGCAATTCGTCCTGTGGCAGCTTCGTCCCGCATACCGGCCATTCGGAAACACACAGGTCAAGCCGAGCATAACCCCTAAGCCCCAACCTCCAACACAATCTTCCCGATATGCTGGCTGGTCTCCATCCTTGCATGTGCCTTCGCGGCGTCCTCCAGCAGGAAGGTCTGGTCCATCACCGGGTCGACGCGGCCGGCATCCAGCAGGGGCCAGACCTTGTCGGCCAGTTCCTTGGCAATGCGGGCTTTGGCAAGGTCGGATTGCGGGCGCAGGGTTGAGCCGGTGATTGTCAGGCGTTTGGCCATGATCATGGCGAAGTTGACCTCGGCCTTGGGGCCGGACAGGAAGGCGATGTGGACCATGCGGCCCTCGGTGGCCAGGCACTTGATGTTGCGCGCGATATAGTCGCCGCCCACCATGTCGAGGATCAGGTTCGGGCCGCCCTCAACCTTCATCACCTCAACGAAATCTTCGGTCTTGTAGTTGATGGCGCGCTCGGCCCCCAGATCACGGCAGACAGCGCATTTTTCATTCGTTCCAGCCGTGGTAAACACCCGCGCACCGAATGCGTTGGCCAGTTGGATTGCGGTTGTGCCGATACCGGAACTGCCGCCATGCACAAGGAAACGCTCGCCCGCTTGCAGCCCGCCGCGCATGAAGACGTTGGACCAGACGGTGAAGAAGGTTTCCGGCAGGCAAGCGGCCTCTTTCATGCCCATACCGTCGGGTACGCGCAGGGCGTGGGCGGCGGGCGTTGTCACGTACTCGGCGTAGCCGCCACCGGGCAGAAGCGCGCAGACCTTGTCGCCCACGGCCCATTGGGTCACGCCTTCGCCTACCGCCACAACCTCGCCCGAAGTTTCAAGGCCGGGTAGGGGGCTGGCGGTTGGGGGCGGTGCGTATGATCCTGCCCGTTGTAGCGCATCCGGGCGGTTGACGCCCGCAAAGGCCACACGGATCAGTATGTCACCGGGGCCGGGTGTCGGGATCGGCTGTTCAGACAGTTGCAGAACCTCGGGCCCACCGGGTTCCGTGATCTCGATTGCGCGCATGGTGTCAGTCATTCTTTGCCCCTGTGTCTTCCGGTTCCCAACGTCCCGGGTAATTCGGATTGGGTCCCCCCGGCGCCTTGATCGAGTCCAGTATCTTACCCGGCCCGGACATGAACGCCTTGTAAAGCGCGCTGTCGCGGGCTTGGCCCTTGATCTTCTCAATCTGCATCACATCGTCAATGCGGCGATCCAGAAAGGCCCAAGTGGCCTCGTTCCCTTCGCTTTCATCGCCCAGCCAGAACAACACGACGGATGAATAGACCGCCGACAGCGTGGCGCGTTTCGTGTACCAGTTCAGGTCGGTCGATTTGTCGCCCAAGGTTTCCCAGATCAAGCCGCAAGTCTGCCAAAGCGCGGCAGCACCGTCGCCTGCATTTTGAGGAAAGGCAAAGAACGCCATGCCTTTGCGTACAAGCTCCTTATCGGCAACCTCTAACCGATAGCGCACACCGGCCGCGATTCGGTCGCGAAACCGCATACCATCCAGGTCGGCGGCTTTCAGACGGGCCGCCATGTCGGCATCCCCTTTGCGGTGATACGCCAGCGCCAGATCCAGCGCGCCGCGCGGAAAAATCGAGCGGGCTTCGGCCTCAGTCATGTCGCAATCCTGTGCGGATGCGATCAGGGTGGCATCGCTCCACCCATCAAAGGGGACATGGGCGATGGCTGCGTCAAGCAATCGGTCTTTGTCGGTCATAGTGGGTTCCTCGTATGTGAGGTGAAACTGGACAAGTGGCGGAATGGCTGCTAAAGCGGCGCTTCCTGCAATTCTGCAAACTCTAACTTAGAAAGGTGGTGACAACCACATGCAGGTTTCGGTACGCGATAACAACGTAGACCAAGCGCTTCGTGCGCTGAAGAAGAAACTTCAGCGTGAAGGTGTCTTCCGCGAAATGAAGCTTCGGCAACATTTCGAGAAGCCCTCCGAGAAAAAAGCGCGCGAGAAGGCGGAAGCTATTCGCCGTCAGCGTAAGCTGGCTCGGAAGAAAGCACAACGCGAAGGTATGATGTAAGTCATCCCCAAGCGACCCGGTGGGTGGGTTGTCAACCGCTCGCCAAAAACGACCCCCGCAGCAGCCGCTTCGGGGGTTTGTTTTTTAAGGCTATTGCTCCGCGCGCCACGCATCCAGAATGTATCGGCTGGTCATAAGATCCAGATGTGCCCCGCCGCCGTTCTTATAAAGCGTGATATCGTCGAGTTGGCGGTCGAACACGCCGTCCTTGTGGTCGTAAAGATCGCCCTGCACGTCATCCCGCACAATTACGCCACGCGCCAGCGGGTCCTTGAATTCACCAATATGGTCCAACACAGTTTCACGGCTATCCACAAACAGGCGCGCCCGGGTCAAAGCCGTGTCATCGGCTTCGCGCATGTCCGGTCGATAGGCGCCGATCAGGTCCAGATGCTGCCCCGGTTGCAACCAGTCGCCCTTGATAAGCGGATTAATGGTCATGGTTGCTGAAGTGATGATGTCCGCTTGTGCCAAGCCGTCCTCAAGCGAAGCGACAATTTCGGTCTTGTCGCATTCATCTGCAAACTTCTGTGCGCCTTCGGGGCTGCGATTCCAAATCAGGAACCGAGCATCGGGAAACAGCGCGCCATAGGCGTCACGCAGGTTGCTCCCGACAGTGCCCGCGCCAACGATCAGGATCACCTTGCTGTCGGGCCGCGCCAGCAGTCGCGCGCCCAGCACACTATCACCGGCGGTCTTCCATTTGGTGACCAAATGGAAATCAACAATTGCATCCAGCAACCCGGTGACATCGTCATAAAGGTTCACTGCCCCGTGGATCATCGGCTCGCCCCGCGCGGGGTTGCCGGGCATGATGTTAGCAGTCTTCACCGCAATCCCCAGCCCGTCGATCCATGCCGAACGGGTCAGCATCGTATCTTCGCCACGATACAGGAACGTGTCGCCGATTTCGGCTTTGGGGCGGGTGTGACCTGCAAGCAGCGCGTCGGTCAGTGCGCGCCAATCCAGATGGGCTTCGGCCTCGAAGGGGATCATGGCGGGTGTCACAGGTCGGCCTCTTCTATCAGTTCACGCGCGATCAGGTGATCAGCCCATTTTCGGGCCGAGGTAAAGTGATGTGTCTGCCAGCCGCGCGCATCTGCGGTGGCAATGTTCTCGGCCCGGTCATCGACGAACAGCAACGCTTGCGGGGTATGCCCGCAATCAGCTTCCAGCATGCCGTAAATCTGCGCATCGGGTTTTGCCACGCCCATATGCCCCGACAGATAGCGGCGGTCGAACTCTGACAGGAATCCGAACTTCTCTTTGGCCAGCACGAAGGGCTCGCGGCCGAAATTCGACAGCGCAAAAACGGGATATCCGCGCCGCTTCAGCGCGCGCAGGGTCTGCACCGACAGGTCGATGGCAGGCTGTGCCATGTCAAGCCAACGGTCATGCCACCAACGGATTTCCTCACGATATTCGGGGTTTGCTTTGGCGAAATCATAGATGGTCTGTCGAAATGCCCCGCCACGATCAACCAGATCATTCATCGCATGCAGATCAAGACTTTCAAACATCTGTAGACGGCGCTCACGTCCGATCCACTGGTCATATAGGTCTTCTGGTTGCCAGCGGATCAACACGTTTCCGATGTCGAACACGACGGCACCTATGGTCTGGGGGGATGCAGTATCTTTGATCATGTCCAGACCCTAGCGAAGCCTGTTCACGGCGCAAGCGGCTTTGCATGCTATCTGTTGTCTGCGGCCCCGTGGAAGGCGATGACATTGACCAGATCCTCAGACGGGATATCTGCCGACACACAGGCATGGGCATTGGTGGTAAGATTGAAAATTGACCCGTCCGAGAAGAACGTGCTTGCGGTCACAAAGACCACGCGTGCTTGGGGCAAGCGAAAGGCCACATAATCGGCAAGCGCAATGCTTTTCCTATCATCAAATGCAGCGTTCAGGACGACGACATCAAAACGTTGACACTCCAAAAGATCGATAGCGTGGGCCGCGTCGCAGGCGCATTCAACATCTATCTGTTGCCGCAGCAAGTGGCTGGCCCAAAGTTTAGCCAGCTCGAGGTTGGTTTCGACGATTAGCACCCTCATCTTATGCACTCCACCTTTCAGGATCGCATGAACAAGCGTGCATATCTACGACGAAGCACGGAAAAGGTTAATGGCCAAAGTGCTGTGCCGCTGAAAGGATGCCGTGCCCGATGCACCAGATGCCGCATCCGCCATTGTGTTTCGTCTGATTTTCCGGTTCAAACCCCAGCAGGACAAGGAGCGCGACATGACCACCTGGATCACAATCTGTGACACATGCAAACGCGAAGGCTGGGATGCGACTCGCAACCCGCTGACGGATGGCGAGGTTTTGGCCGCCTTGATCGAAGAGCGCGCGTTAGACACGGTGATCAGAACCCGCCGAGTGTCGTGCCTGATGGGGTGTGATAACAGCTGTAATGTGGCCATTCAGGCAGATGGCAAGCTGTCCTACACATTGGGCAAGTTCGATCCGACGGACGAGGCCGCACAGGGTGTGGTTGACTATGCCAAGGCCCATGCCGACAGCGCATCGGGGCAGGTGCCTTATCGCGAATGGCCGCAAGCGGTGAAGGGACATTTCGTGACGCGCCATATGCCATTGCCCGACGACGAATGATCCAGATCGGATCGATACGCGATCATGGCGGCGGGCTGGATGCGGCTATGGCCCAGTATGGTGGCGCGCGCGCAGATTGGCTGGACCTGTCCACGGGGATCAACCCCGTGCCGTATCCAGTGGGCGATGTGCCGTCTTATGCATGGGAAAGCCTGCCGGACAAAGCTGCGTTTGAGAAACTAGAGGATGCTGCCCGCCAGTTCTGGTCGGTTCCCAAGGAAGCGGCAGTCCTGGCCGCTCCCGGTGCCTCGGCCTTGATCGCGCGCATACCGTCCCTATGCCCGGCCGGTCAGGTTGTGATCCCCAGCCCGACCTACAATGAACATGCCGCTGCTTTTCGGGCAGAGGGGTGGGCAGTTTCCGAAGAGGGACGTGCCGACGCCTGTGTGATGGTTCACCCGAACAATCCCGACGGTCATCTGTGGGCGCAAGCTGACATTGATCGGTCCATGACCGTGATTGATGAAAGCTTCTGCGATGTAACGCCTGGTGCAAGCCATATTCACGCTGCCACGAAACCCGGCGTCCTGATCCTGAAGAGTTTCGGTAAGTTCTGGGGCTTGGCCGGGCTGCGGCTTGGTTTTGTGATTGGCGATCCTGTTCTGATAGCCCGTCTGAAAGAATCCATCGGACCTTGGCAGGTGTCAGGTCCAGCGCTTGCCATCGGTGCGCAGGCTTTGTCGGATCTGAACTGGGTCAAGGACACCCGGAATCGTCTTGCCGCCGACACCGCACGGCTGGACGCTTTGATGACGGGCAGTGGTGCCACTTTGGTCGGTGGAACTACTTTGTTCCGCCTTTTTGATGTCGACAATTCAGCGGCGTGGCAGCAGCGTTTGGCCAAGCAACATATCTGGTCACGGATCTTTCCGTATTCCGACCGGTGGCTAAGGCTGGGACTGCCACCGACCCGCGGTTGGTCACAATTGGAAAGCGCATTATGAGTGCGCCTCTGATCCTTGCCCTCGCCCTCCTACTGGATGCCTTGTTTGGTGAACCGGAATGGCTGTGGAAACGTGTGCCGCACCCCGCTGTCCTGATGGGGCGGGCGATCGACTGGCTGGATGAAACCTTCAACAAGGGTGACAAGCCAATGGCCAACGGGGCGCTGGGAATGCTCGCTCTCTGTGTGATTGCAGCAATGATTGGCTGGATCATTCAAGATGTGTCTTTCGGTGGAGTGCTAGAGGTGATCGTGGTCGCCATCTTGCTGGCGCAAAAATCGCTGTCGCAGCATGTGCAGGCAGTGGCGGATGCGTTGCGGCAATCTGTCGAACAAGGTCGCAGCGCGGTTAGCCAAATTGTGGGGCGGGACTCGGCCCAGATGGATGGCCCCGCCATATCCCGAAGTGCCATTGAAAGCGCGGCAGAAAACTTTTCGGACGGTGTCGTGGCGCCCGCTTTCTGGTTTCTGGTCGCAGGCGTGCCGGGCATCCTGATCTACAAACTGGTCAATACGGCCGACAGCATGATCGGCTATCGCACCCCGCGCCACGAGGCGTTCGGAAAATTTGCCGCCCGGCTGGACGATGTGATGAACTGGATACCCGCACGCATGTCGGCACTGCTGTTCATGGCCAGTCGCCGTGTCTGGAAGGCTTGGCGTGTGATCCTTCGCGATGCGCCCTTGCACCGGTCCCCGAATGCAGGGTGGCCCGAAGCCGCGATGGCCGCGACGCTGGGCGTGGCCCTGTCCGGCCCGCGATCATATGAGGGTGAGATGCGGAATTTCCCATGGGTCAATGCAGAAGGCGCACGCGACATCGGCCCAAAAGAAATCGACCAGTCCGTTGACCTGTTGTGGTCCGGTTGGCTGTTGATGTTCGGTTTAGTGATACTGCTTGTGGTTGTCACCTAGGGTCATTCAGGTAACGTGCACCCAAGTCCCAAACGAGGTTGCACCATGCACAAGATTCTGACCGGCGCCACATTGGCGATTGTTCTAAGCGCCGCGCCGTCCTTTGCCCAGATTGTGAAATGTGGTGGAGGGTTCAATGAATTCACTGCTGCGATGAAAGCCGAAGCGATCAATCGCGGGCATTCACGATCGACGGTCGATGCTTTCTTTGCGTCCGCCCGGCAGGACCCGGCCACCATCAAGGCGGATCGGGCACAGGGTATTTTTCAACGGCCCTTTATTGATTTTTCGCGTCGCCTGATCAGCAATGACCGGATGGCGCGGGGCAAGTCGATGATGAAGAGATACGACAGTGTGTTTGACAAGATGGAGCAGACCTACGGTGTCAGTCGGGGCGTCCTAACAGCGTTCTGGGCGTTTGAAACCGACTATGGCGCAGTGCAGGGGGATTTCAACACGCTGAATTCGCTTATGTCACTGTCGCATGACTGCCGTCGCCCCGAACTGTTTCAACCACAAGTCTTTGCCGCGTTGCAGCTTTTCGAAAAGGGCAGCTTCAACCCCAAGACTTCGAAAGGGGCTTGGGCGGGCGAGATTGGCATGGTGCAGATGCTGCCAGGCGACATTATCGAAGCGGGCGTGGACGCCGATGGTAATGGCTCGGTTGATCTGCGCACATCTCCCGCGGATGCTCTTTTGTCAGGGGCAAATATGCTGCGCAAGCTGGGTTGGCGCGCGGGCGAGCCCTGGTTGCAAGAAGTGACCGTTCCTCAAGATCTTGACTGGTCGAAAACCGGGCTGAACACGAAGCTCAGCGTTGCAGAGTGGGTGGGTCTTGGCGTGAAGCCGCGCGATGGGTCGTTTGGCGCGTCCGACCTACCCGCGTCGATCCTTCTGCCGCAGGGGCGCAAAGGGCCAGCCTTCATGGCCTATCCGAATTTCAACGTGTATTTCGAATGGAACAAAAGCTTTGTCTATGTGACTACCGCTGCCTATTTCGCGACACGGTTGGAGGGGGCGCCGGTATACAATGCGGGTAACCCGGATCCGGCGTTCTCGGGCCAACAGATGAAAGCGCTTCAGGAAAAGCTACAAGCGCGTGGGCACGATGTGGGCAAGGTCGATGGCATCTTGGGGGCAATGACCCGTGCCGCAATTCAGAAAGAACAGATCAGACTTGGCTTGCCTGCTGACGCATGGCCGACTGCGCAGTTGCTGAAAGCGCTGTGATTTCTGTTGCCGATACAAAGGGAAAGCAGGGCCGGGAAAACGATCAAGAAAGCTCGGCTTCGAAGCTTTCAACCAGCTCGGTCCAGATGTCGAACATCTCGTCAAAATCGCCTGAATCGACACCGGCGTTCCCAGTGTAAATATCGTACTCCAGCTTTTTTCGCCCGTCGGCATCCTGATACACACGACCATAGCGTTGATCTGCATTCCAAGTATTCAATGCCTCGGGTGAGATTTCGTTTTCGGCGGTGTAGCCAGCATAGAACTGAATCGAATTGCAGTTGGTGTTGTCAGAGCAGCCATAAAAGAAGATGGCGAAAGTCGTGCCATAATACTGAAGTTCGATCATAGGATCGCCGACGCTGTCTTCGGTCAGCGTGGCAGGGGCGCCAATATCTTGAAAATAGGACAGAACGGTTTGCGGATCAGACGCTTTGATTGGGTCAGAAAGAGCGCTGGTCGCCAGACCCCTCGCTAACACGAAGGACGATGCAAATGTTTGAAAAATCATGAATTTACTCCCGCTCTATTTTCATGATCCTAAAAGAGATCGACAGATCACGCAACGCGTCGATCAGGCAACCAAAGCTTCGGCTTTTTTCAGGTCGACACTGACCAGCTGGCTGACACCCATTTCGGCCATGGTCACGCCGAAAAGCCGATCCATGCGCGCCATGGTGACAGCATGGTGAGTGATGATCAGGAAGCGGGTGTCGGTGCGACGGGTCATTTCATCCAGCAGGTCACAGAATCGCGTGACGTTTGCGTCGTCCAGTGGCGCGTCGACTTCGTCCAGCACACAAATTGGTGCGGGGTTGGCCAAGAACACAGCGAAGATCAGCGCCAGCGCGGTCAGCGTCTGCTCGCCGCCTGACAACAGGCTGAGGGTCGATAGTTTCTTGCCCGGTGGCTGGCACATGATCTCCAACCCGGCGTCAAGCGGGTCGTCGCTTTCGACCAGAACCAGCTTGGCTTCGCCGCCACCAAACAGATGTTTGAACAGGTTGCCGAAGCTGTCATTCACCTGCTCAAACGCGGTCAGCAGCCGTTCGCGACCTTCCTTGTTCAGGCTGGCAATGCCGCTGCGCAGCTTCTTGATCGCCTCTTCCAGATCGGTCTTTTCTTTTAGCAGCGTGTCGTGTTCTTCCTGAACTTCCTTCGCGTCTTCTTCGGCACGCAGGTTTACCGCCCCCAACGAATCGCGCTGGCGTTTCAGGCGGTTGACGTCATGTTCGATCTGCTCCGATGACGGCATCTTGTCAGGATCGGCATCCAGATTTTCCAGAAGCGCATCGGGCGTGGTTTCCATGTCTTCGGCGATCCGTTCAACTGCATAGGTGACGGTTTCGCGGGCGGCATCTGTGCGGGCTTCGGCACGGGCACGTGCTTCGCGTGCCTCGCCTGCAGCGCGTTCGGCATCCCGTTCGGCATTGGTCGCTTCACGTTCTGCGGTTTCCGCCTCGGCCAGCTTGTCGGCGGATGCTTTGCGACGGGTTTCAGCTTCGCCGATCGCGTCTGCCAACTCGTCCCGTTTGGCGGCCAAGGCATCTGGGGCTGCACTGGCTTCGTCCAGTTCGGCTTCGCTGTCTGCCTTGCGTTGATCCAACTCGGCGATCCGTTTACCCGCCGTTTCAAGGCGATGTTTCCAGCCCGAGACTTCTTTGGTGATTTCCTGACTCCGACGGGTCCGGGCCTCTCCTTCACGCCGCAATTCGTCATGAGCCGAGCGTTTGGTCATCATCGTCATGCGCGCGGCTTCGACCGCCATCTTGACGTCCTCGACCTGCGCCCGCGCCGCATCCAGATCGCCCAGATCGGCCATGCCGCGTTCGGCTTCGATCAACCGCTGACGCGCGCCCATGGTTTCCTCTTCATGGCGTTTCAGCGCCATGCTTAGATTTTCCAGCTTGCCGCCCGCGATGTTGCGATCCGCTTCGGCACGCGACAAGGCGCGGTTGGCATCTGCCATGGCACGGTCCGCATCGCGGCGTACGTCCCGTGCATGCTTGTCAGCCTCGGTTGTTTCAACCAGTCGCGCCTTAAGCGTTTCATGCGCAGACCGCGCGCCATCTGCGCGGGCTGATGCATCTTCAAGGTCTTGTTTCAGCTCTTGCAACCGGTTCAGTTGCTCAAGGCGTAGGGCTGCCGTTGACGGTTGATCTTCTGCACCGGCGCGGAACCCATCCCAGCGCCACAGATCCCCTTCCATTGAGACCAGCCGCTGGCCAGGCTTCAACTGGGCCTGCAAACGCGTGGCTTCTTCGGTTTTGACCAGACCAATCTGGCTCATCCGGCGGGCCAAAACTTCGGGTACGGTTACATAGTTTGACAGTGCGCTGACCCCGTCGGGCAACGATTGCGCCTGTGCATAAGCCGGAAGTGAGGCCCAACCAGACGGCGCATCCCCATCAACCGCGGGTGCGCGCAAGTCATCGGCCAAGGCCGCGCCAAGTGCTTTCTCATATCCCGCCTTCACCCGCAGATCGTCCAGAACCTGACCACCTTCGGACGCATCGCGTTTCACCAGTCGTGCCAATGCCTGAACTTCGGCGTGCAGTGCGTTTACTTCACCTTCAGCAGCCGAGCGGGCGGCGCGAGCGTCGGCTTCGCGGGCCTGAGCATCCGCACGTGCATCGTCGGCGGCAGCCAAGGCTGCTTCGGCGTCTTCGGCGGCTTTGGCGGCGGTGGCCTCGGCGGTCTTGGCGGTGTCATGGTCCACGCCGGCCTTATCCAGCGCGGCTTTTGCCTCGTCCATCGCGGTGCGGGCGCGTTCGGCCTCGGCTTCACTTTTTTCCAGCGATTTTCGGCTGTCGTCCAGCAAGCGGTGGGCCGATTGGTAACGGGCCGACAGGCGGGCCACATCTTCGGTCAGTTGCGACAGGTCGCCTTCGCGTTCCTGCAAGATCGCCGCACTGTCGCGGGCATCGGCGTTTGCTGCCTCGACCGCCGCATCGTGCCCGTCAGAGGCCTTCGCAATCTGCGCCTGTTCCCATTCCAACCGCTCGATCGTCTCACCCGCGTCCTTGTTCAGCCCGCTTTCCCGTTCCATATCGCGTGTCAGCTGCTCAATTCGTGCGGTCAGCGTTTCGATGCGCTGTCGGGCCTGTGCCTCTTGATCTGACAACTGGTCACGCTGCACCTGAAGGCGCTGCAAAATCGCGGCGGCGACAGCCTCTTCCTCGCGCAGGGGGGGAAGGCGATCCTCGGCCACTTGCCGGGCTTTGGTGGCAGCGCGTGACGCGCCTTCGGCAGCGGCCGCGGCTTTCACACGTTCGGTCAGTTGGGCTTCCGCCTCGGCGCGGGCGCCGTCCGCTTCTTTCCAGCGGCGATACAACAGCAACCCTTCGGCGCGGCGCAGATCGTCCCCGATGGTGCGATACCGGGCCGCTTGCCGCGCTTGCCGGGCCAGTTGCCCTAGTTGCGAGGCCAGTTGCTCGATCACATCATCGACACGCGAAAGGTTTGTTTCGGTGCCCTTCAGCTTCAACTCGGCTTCGTGCCGCCGTTGATAAAGGCCCGAGATCCCGGCTGCTTCTTCCAGAATACGCCGCCGCGATTTGGGTTTGGCGTTGATCAGTTCGCTGATCTGCCCCTGCCGTACCAGCGCAGGCGAATGCGCGCCTGTGGACGCATCGGCGAACAGCATCTGCACATCGCGTGCGCGCACGTCCTTGGTATTGACCTTATAGGCCGACCCCGCATCGCGAGTGATCCGACGCACGATCTCAAGGTTATCGTTGTCATTGAACCCGGACGGGGCTAGCCGCTCGCTGTTGTCCAGAAGCAGCGCGACTTCGGCAAAGTTGCGGGCGGGTCGGGACGCGGCGCCGGCGAAGATCACATCTTCCATCCCGCCGCCCCGCATCGCGGTGGGGCGGTTTTCGCCCATCACCCAGCGCAGGGCTTCCAGCAGGTTCGATTTCCCGCAGCCGTTTGGCCCGACCACGCCTGTCAACCCGTCCGCGATCACCAGATCGGTCGGGTCCACAAAGCTTTTGAAGCCATTCAGTCGGAGTTTCGAAAACCGCAAGCGGCCTGCCTCATCTTTTGATTCTTCTTGAATACGGAGTTTTCCGGCGGAATTGGGGTGAGTCAACGGCAGACGTCGATATGTGGGTGTATTTCGCGGGTTATCCACAAGATATTGCACCTGACTGCGTCGTGTCGCCCATCGTTTGCCGTCAAACCTACCCATCGGGTCGGTTTCCGTCTTGACCCCGCCAAGCCCGACGCGGCAAACAAGTCCGGCATGGTTCCCATTGGGACATGAGGGAATGCAGCGGAGGCGACCCAATCCGGGGCCTGATGCTGCAGCCGCCCCCGCGACTGTAAGCGGAGAGCACCTGCACAATGCCACTGGCCAGATAGGCTGGGAAGGCGGCAGGGGCCTCGACCCGCGAAGCCAGGAGACCTGCCATGCAAGAAACGCAACTCACCCGTCGGGGAGACGGGGTATGGAGGACAAGATGCAAGCAAAGATACCTGCCACCGTCGTCACGGGCTTTCTGGGCGCGGGCAAGACCACGCTGATCCGTCACATGTTGGACAACGCGAACGGCAAGCGCATTGCGCTGATTATCAACGAATTTGGCGATCTGGGCGTGGATGGGGACATCCTGAAAGGGTGCGGGGACGAAACTTGCACCGAGGATGACATTATGGAGCTGTCGAACGGCTGCATTTGTTGCACGGTGGCCGAGGATTTCATTCCGACCTTGGAAAAGCTGCTGGACCGCGATCTACCGCCTGATCACATCGTGATCGAGACCTCGGGGCTGGCCTTGCCGCAGCCCCTCATCCGTGCATTTCAATGGCCTGAAATCTCGACGCGCGTGACGGTGGATGGTGTGGTCACAGTGGTGGACGGAAAAGCCGTGGCAGACGGCCAATTTGCGTCGAACCTTGCCGCAGTCGAAGCGCAGCGCAAGATGGATGACAACCTTGACCACGAAACACCGTTGTCAGAACTGTTCGCCGATCAGGTGGCCTGTGCAGACATGATCGTCGTGAACAAATCTGACTTGCTGGGCGAGGATGAGGCCCAAGCATTGGTGGGCAAGCTGTCCGGCGATGCGCGAAAGGGTGTGCAGGTCGTGCGCACGTCGATGGGTGTTTTGCCGGTCGAGGTATTGCTGGGTCAGGGTGTCGGTGCCGAAGATGACATGGACTCGCGCCTGTCACTACACGAGCAGGGGCATCAAGATGATCACCATGATCACGACGATGACCACCACCATCATCATGACCACGACCATGATGCGTTCGAAAGCTTTGTTGTGACGCGGACCGAAATCGCCGATCCGGGAGCGTTTGCCGAGCAAGTCGCTCAAACGATCCGTGACCATAACATCCTGCGCCTGAAAGGCTTTGCCGCCGTTTCAGGCAAACCGATGCGCCTGACCTTGCAGGCGGTTGGTCCACGTGTCGATACGTATTATGACCAGCCCTTCGGCACGCAGCCACGCGAAACACGTCTGGTGGTCATCGGCCAGTCCGGGCTGGACCGTATTGCCATTGAAAAGGCCTTGGTCGCATGACCATCAACGTCACCCCCGGCGATCCCCGCGATCCGGGGGCAACGGCTCTGCTTCAGCAAAGTCATGCGCTGATGGAAGAATTATTCCCGCCCGAGGATAATTTCTATCTGGACATCGACGACCTCTGCGTGCCCGAAATCACTTTCTTCGTGGCGCGCGAGGAGGGCCGCGTGCTGGGCACCGGCGCCCTGGCCGACAAGGGAGCCTATGGCGAAGTGAAGTCGATGTTCGTCGCGCCGGACGCGCGCGGCAAAGGCGTGGGCGAGGCGCTGCTGGCGCGGATCGAAGAGACAGCCTGCCAAAAGGGTCTGGCCGCCCTGAAATTGGAAACCGGCAATGTGCTTCATGCCGCGCACCGGCTGTACCAGCGCGCCGGGTTCAGCATTTGCGGGCCGTTTGGGGATTACCCCGAGGCCAACAGCTCAATCTTCATGGAGAAGGCGCTGTGACCAACGCTCAGCCTTTCTTTGCCTCAGCGGCGGCTTTCATCCGGGCCAGCAGCGCCGCTTTGTCGTCCTTGCGGTTCAGCGGGTTCTTCTCGGTGCCACGGGCGTTATGTTCGGCGTGGCGCGGGGTGCCTTTGGCGGGCTTAGGCGCGCCGGCTGCTTTATAGTCCATCGTTCTACCTTGATCGGGCATGAGTTTGCCCGGTCACATAACACCAATTCGCAAAGGGCGCGACATGCATCTTCTGGCCGCCACACCCGGTTCTATCGACGACGGAAAGGAACCCGTTGATCTGGGGCAAACGCCTGCCGACGTGGTGTTCATCTCGGCCGCAGATACGGAATTGGCGGGTCTGTCGCAGGCGCGCGTTGAAATGGCCGATCCACCCGGATTGCGTCTGGCCAACATGATGCATCTGGCGCACCCGATGTCGGTTGATCTGCATATCGACAATTGCGCGACCAAATCCAAATTGGTGATCGCCCGCGTGCTGGGCGGTGTCGGGTATTGGAAATACGGGGCCGAACAATACGCGGCGCATTTGCGCGATGCGGGTGTCCCGCTCGCGCTGTTGCCCGGTGACGACAAGCCGGATGCGGAATTGCGGGCGTTGTCTACGGTTTCGGATGAGGATTATGACGCGCTTTGGGCCTATCTGGTCGAAGGTGGGCCGGAAAACGCGGTGGGGTTCCTGAACTACACGCGCGCCATGCTGGATGGTGGCGAAAAGCCCGAAGCCGCGCGCCCCTTGCTGCGAGCTGGCGTCTATTGGCCCGGCGCAGGGGTCGCCGATCTGGACTCGACGCGGGCGGAATGGACCGATGGTGCCTCCGTGGTGCCGATTGTGTTCTACCGTGCGCTGGTGCAGGGGGCCGGGCTGAACCCGATCAACCGATTGGTGAAGGCGCTGCTCAGGCAGGGTCTGAACCCTCTGCCCGTGTTTGTCGCGTCGCTGAAAGACCCAGTGTCGGTCGCGACGATGGAGCATTTGTTCACCGAGGCCGCCCCGTCAGTGATCCTGAACTGCACATCATTCGCGGTCGGATCACCGCATGAGGGCGAGCATCAGTCAGGGGTATCGAACCCTTTCCAGATGCCTTGGTGCCAAGCTGCGACAGTCTTTCAGGTCGTTCTAGCCGGGTCGAGCGAAGACGCGTGGGAAGAGGGTCTGACCGGCCTGTCTGCCCGCGATATCGCGATGAATGTGGCCCTGCCCGAGGTGGACGGGCGCATCCTGTCCCGTGCAATCAGCTTCAAGGGCGAAGCGTTCTTTGACGACGCCACCGAATGCCCCATCGCCACTTATCGCGCGCGGGGCGACCGAGTGCAGTTCGTGGCCGATCTGGCGGCAAGCTGGGCCAAGCTGCGACGGGCTGACCCAGCCGATCGGCGCGTGGCGCTGATCATGGCGAACTATCCCAACAAGGACGGACGACTGGCCAATGGCGTTGGGCTGGACACACCCGCCGCGGTTGTGCACGCGCTGGGCCTTTTGGAAACCAACGGCTATCGTGTCACTGGTGCCCCCGCTAACAGCGATGCCTTGATGCAGGCCGTGATGAATGGGCCGACCAACTGGCTGACTGACCGGGCCGCGCGCTCGGGCGGTGTGACCCTGTCGATGGCGGACTATCAGATCAGCTATGGCCAACTGCCATGGGCACTGCGCGAAGCGATTGAAACGCGCTGGGGCAAGCCTGAAGCCGATCCGTTCTATACCCCCGGTTCGGTCGATTGCGGATCATTTGCTCTGTCGGTTCTGGAATACGGCAATGTGGTCGTCGGGGTGCAGCCTGCGCGTGGTTATAACATTGACCCGACGGATACCTATCACAGCCCCGACCTTGTGCCGCCGCACAACTACCTCGCGTTCTATTTCTGGCTGCGCCACACCTTTGGGGCGCATGCGATTGTGCATATGGGCAAACATGGGAACCTTGAATGGTTGCCGGGGAAATCCGTGGCCCTGTCTGGTGAATGCTGGCCCGAAGCTGTGCTTGGCCCGACACCGAATATCTATCCATTCATCGTCAACGATCCGGGTGAAGGCACGCAAGCCAAGCGCCGGTCGCAAGCGGTGATTATCGACCACCTGACTCCGCCACTTACACGCGCAGAGACCTATGGCCCGCTGCGCGATCTGGAAGCGCTGGTGGATGAGTATTACGAAGCTGCCGGGGTTGACCCCCGCCGGATTGAATATCTGCGCCGCGAGATTCTGACGCTGTCCTCGGCCACCGGGCTGGACGTCGATGTCGGTATGGCAGGGGATGACGAAGATCAGGATCTTGCCAAGCTCGACGCCTATCTGTGCGAATTGAAAGAGGCGCAGATCCGTGATGGTCTGCATATATTCGGCCAGTCGCCGGAAGGCCGATTGGAGCGGGATCTTGTGCAAGCACTCGTGCGGGTGCCGCGCGGAACGGGCGAGGACGGTGATGCGTCGCTGATCCGGGCTTTGGCGATGGATTTGGGGTTGGATTTTGACCCGCTGGATTGCGACATGGCCGCGCCTTGGGATGGACCGCGCTCCGAGGCTTTGATCGGTGAAAGCACATGGCGCAGCCACGGCGATACCGTCGAACGTTTGGAAGAACTGGCATCGCGTATGCTCGACGGCGAAGCAAGCGCTCCGGGGGATGCCAGTGCAGCCGTTTTGAAAGAGATTTCTGTGCGCGTGCGCCCCAATGTGGCAGCCTGTGGCCCCAGCGAAGAATCGGGGCTTCTCACCGCCCTTGCAGGGCAATTCGTCGCCCCCGCGCCATCCGGCGCGCCAACCCGCGGACGGTTGGATACACTGCCGACAGGCCGCAACTTCTATTCGGTCGATAGCCGCGCCGTCCCCACTCCGACCGCATGGGCGCTGGGCTGGAAATCAGCAAGCCTTTTGATCGAGAAACACCTGCAGACCCATGGCGACTGGCCGCGCGCGATGCTGGTCACGGCTTGGGGAACCGCAAATATGCGGACGGGCGGGGATGACATCGCACAAGCACTGGCGCTGATGGGCGTGAAGCCAAAATGGGACGGCGCCAACCGTCGCGTGACATGGTTCGAGGTGATCCCGGCCACTGCGCTGGGCCGCCCGCGCGTGGACGTGACCTTGCGCGTGTCTGGATTCTTCCGCGATGCGTTCCCGCAGCTTATATCGCTGGTCGACAGCGCCGCACGCGCTGTGCAGGCGCTGGAGGAACCGGAAGACGTTAACCCCGCCGCCGCGCGGGTTCGGGCAGGTGAGGATGTGCACCGCGTCTATGGTTCGAAACCCGGCGCCTACGGAGCCGGTCTTCAGGCGTTGATTGACGAGCGGCTCTGGGCGAATAAGGCCGATCTGGCCGATGCCTATCTGGAATGGGGCGGTTACGCCTATGGTGCGGGCAGCGAAGGTGCGCGTGACCGCGAAGGGTTCGAGGCGCGATTGGGCCAGGTCGAAGCCATCGTGCAGAACCAAGACAACCGCGAACACGACCTTCTGGACAGCGACGATTACTACCAGTTCGAAGGCGGTGCGGCGGCGGCGGTATCAACCCTGCAAGGGCGCGACCGACCGATCTATCACAACGACCACTCCCGCCCTGAACGCCCCGTCATTCGCACACTGGATGACGAGATTGGGCGCGTGGTGCGGTCACGTGTCGTGAACCCGAAATGGATCGATGGGGTGAAGCGCCACGGCTACAAAGGTGCATTCGAAATCGCGGCGACCGTGGACTATATGTTTGCCTTTGCCGCCACCACTGGGGCTGTGAAAGGACACCATTTCGATCTGATCTATTCAGCTTTCATCGACGATAATGACACGCGGGAGTTCATCGACGAAAACAACGCGCCCGCCCTGAAGGAAATCGCCGAACGCCTGACGGAAGCGATCGAACGCGGGTTGTGGATGCCCCGGTCCAACTCGGCACGAGCGCGGCTGGATGCGCTTAGATGAAACCCCACAAGATATCGCCCGACGAAGACACTGCGCCGATCCTTGCGCTGCTACATCGGGCATTTGCTGGGATGGAAGGGCGCATTGATCCCCCCAGTTCGCTGCACCGTCTGACCAATGCCGGGATCGCAAAACAAGTACGCGACGGAGAGGTTTGGGTCATCGGCGACACAGCTTGCGTGTTCCTGACGCCCCTTCCGGATGCAACGCCCCCCGCGCTTTACATCGGGAAGCTGGCGGTTGATCCCTCCGCTCGTGGGCTGGGATTGGCGCGAACTCTGATGACGCTGGTCGAAAGACGGGCGAAAGCCTTGGGGTTTGAGCAACTGGTTTTGCAGACCCGTGTCGAACTCGTCGAAAATCACGCGATCTTCAAGAAACTTGGGTTCGTTAAAACCGCTGAAATTGTGCATCCCGGATATGATCGTCCAACGTCATACCGGTTCGAGAAAACCCTGCGTGGGCGCTAGCTACAATCAATCTCGGCCCGCTGGATGGCTTGATCGCCAGACAGAGACCCCTCGACGACATTGCAACCGGTAGCCTGTTCAATCGCGGTTTTGGCACGGGCGAGGACGACGGGAATGCGTGGCAGGGCTTCGAAGCTCGTGCGATAGACTTCGACCCAGTTTTCGCGCCGATGGATCGAGAAGGTCGATCCTTCCACAGTCTCCCGTTTGACAGACGTATCTGCCGACATGAATTGCGGGCTGGGGTTGTCGCAGGCGGCAACAAGCAGACCTGCTGCCAGTATGGCTGGGTAGAAACGGATAGGCTTCACACTGTCACTCCTGTTTTGGGCAGATTGCGCTTGGATGGTTAACAACCGGTTAACACTCAAGGGAGCTCAGGTGCGACAACATGTTCACCGCTTTTGCTTGTCTTGGAGTACACCTGTCTCTAATAATATTCACAAATATGAATATGAATGGAGAGATCCAATGCAAGTCAATCGCCCAGCGGACAAGTATTCGCCGCTCTATTTTCTGGCGTCTGTCGGCGCCGGTGGCCTAACGGTTACGTTCTTCATGTATCTGATGTTCTGGGTGCCCCACAAAGGTCGCCCCGTGCCTGTTTTCGAGGACATTTTCGCAGCGCTTGGCTCGGGATCGCTTGGTCTGAAGATCGCCATTGCTGTCGCGTTGGCCGGTATTGCAACCTTTGTGTTTCTGAACATGAAATATCTGGTGTGGAACCTCAAAGCGTTCGCGGCTTTTCGCAAGACGGACGCCTATGAGACGTTGAAGAATTCAAATGCCGAGACCACCATTCTGGCCATGCCGCTTGCCCTTGCGATGAGCGTGAACGCGCTGTTCATCGTCGGCTTGGTGTTCGTGCCGGGCCTGTGGTCGATCGTCGAATACCTGTTCCCTTTCGCGATGGCGGCGTTTCTGGCCATCGGCATTCAGGCGCTGATCTATATCGGTGATTTCCTTGGGCGGGTGCTGACAAAAGGGGGCGTCTTCGATGTCACCGCACATAACAGCTTTGCCCAGATGCTGCCGGCCTTTGCACTTTCGATGATCGCGGTCGGTTTCTCGGCGCCTGCTGCGATGAGCACAAACTCGGTCGTCGTCGGTGTCTCTCTGGTTGGGTCCACATTCTTCGGGATGGCGTCAATCATCTATGGTGCGCTGGCCTTGTTCACGGCATTCAGTTCGATGCTGCACTACGGCACGTCGAAAGAAACCGCGCCGACGCTTCTGATCGTGATCCCGCTGATGACTGTTCTTGGCATCATGGCCTTGCGCCAGAGCCACGGCCTGCACGCCACCTTTGATGCGCATGTCACCGCTGGGGAAACCATGGTCTTCTTGGCCCGGTTGCTGACCATTCAGGTGCTGTTCGGTCTGATGGGTCTGGTTGTCTTGGCCCGCCATGGATACTGGAAAAGCTACGTTCTTGGCAGTGAAACCTCGCCGGGATCCTATGCGCTGGTCTGCCCCGGTGTAGCCTTGTCGGTGCTGACGCAGTTCTTCGTGAATGCTGGGTTGGTGCAAGCGGGCGTGGTGGACAAGTACTCGGTGATCTACTGGATTGTGACGGCGATCGCGATTGCCTTCCAGTTTGCCATGGTTGCCATGGTCTTCCGCCTGAACAAGCAGCATTTCGGGCGCGCGACACCACAGGCTGTGCCTGCTGAGTGACCTAAATTCCGCAGAAAATTTTGGGGGCGTGCCAGAACGGCGCGCCCTCTCTTGCATCTGGGCCTTATGACCCGCACAGTGATGGATAAGCAATTCATGAGGACACCATGACCGTAGATCCCGACCGCCACGCCTCGAAGATGGCCAAGAAGAAAGCCGCCCGCGATAAGATCATGGCGACCAAGACCGACAAAAAGGGCTTGATCATCGTCCATACCGGCAAAGGCAAAGGCAAAAGCTCGGCCGCGTTCGGAATGATCTTCCGCTGCATCGCGGCTGGAATGAAAAGTGCCGTGGTGCAGTTCATCAAGGGCGGAATGGATTGCGGCGAACGTGATCTGATCAATGCCAAGTTTGGCGATATTTGCGAATTCCACACGATGGGCGAGGGCTTTACCTGGGAAACCCAGGATCGCACGCGCGACATCGAAATGGCCCAAGCGGCGTGGGAGAAGTCGAAAGAACTGATCCGCGATGCCACAAACACCATGGTTTTGCTGGACGAGATCAACATCGCTATCCGCTACGACTATGTCGATGTGAACGAGGTGGTCAAATTCCTTGTGGAAGAAAAACCCGAGATGACTCACGTGGTTCTGACCGGGCGTAATGCTGCAGACGAGTTGATAGAAATCGCCGATCTGGTGACCGAGATGGAGCTGATCAAGCACCCGTTCCGGTCGGGCATCAAGGCGCAACAAGGGGTCGAATTCTAGACCTCCAAGGAGGACGACAGATGCCCAAATTCTATATCGCCTATCACGAACCGCGCGACGTGCCTGACGACAAGAAGGCCGACATGCAGGCCGCATATAAAGCATGGATATCCAAGTATTCCGACGCTTTCGTTATGCCGGAAACGCCCTTCAAGGCGCAATGGACCGTGGATGGTGACGGTGCGCGCGAAGGGTTCAAACAGCCGATGATGGGCTTTTGCATCATCGAAGCGGCCGACGCAGATGCGGCGCTGGCGATCGCCAGTGAGAATTCTTTCCTTCAGATGGGCACCATTCATCTGGCAGAAATGATGGAGATGCCGGGCGACTGACCACCCGCGTCAACTCTTCCGCCCGATATCTCGCAAGTCGTCCAGTGTCATGCTGGGTGTGGCGACCTGCGGGTCAAGAACCAGCTCGATCACCGCCAATCTGTCAGCGGCTTGGGCGCGGGCAAACGCATCGGCAAAATCTGCACCATCGGTTACGGACTCGCCATGCCCGCCGTAAGCCTTTGCAAGGGCGGCGAAATCGGGGTTGGCCATGTCGGTGCCGGATACACGCCCCGGATAGGTGCGTTCCTGATGCATCCTGATCGTGCCGTATCGACCATTGTTGGCAATAATCGCGATCGGTTTCGCACCATGCTGCATTGCAGTCGACATTTCGTTCAGGGTCATCTGAAACTCACCATCTCCCAGCCACGCCACGACGGTGCAATCGGGGTGTTCAAGACTGGCGGCGACCGCGGCGGGAAACCCATATCCCATTGACCCGGAGGTCGGTGCAAGTTGCGTTCTATGCTGTTTGAAGCTGAAGTAACGATGCAGCCAAGTCGCGTAGTTTCCAGCCCCATTTGTGACGATGGCATTGTCGGGAAGATTTTTGGAGAGCCAAAGAACGACCTCCTCCATCTTCACATCGCCCGGCGTGATGACGGGTTCTTGAAACGCCTCATAGTCCCGACGTGCGGATCGGGTCCAGTCTGCCCAGCGGGGCGTGGCTGTTCCGTTGGTGCGCACAAGGGCAGCCAGCGCCTCTGGCCCGGTTGCAACCAGCCCCAGATCGGCGTGATAGACACGCCCCAACTCGTCGGGGTCGGGATAGACATGTACGATCCGTTTGCCAGTGGCGGCGGGATTCAGAATTTCGTATCCGCCGGTCACACTATCACCCAGGCGTGATCCCAGCACGATCAGTGTGTCGGCATCGCACATACGCGCGCCCAGTTTCGGGTTCATGCCTACCCCAGGGTCGCCAACATAGTTCGGGTGGCGGTTGTCCATGAAGTCTTGTCGGCGGAAAGTACAGGCGACAGGCAAGTCATGCGCCTCGGCAAAGCGGGCAAGGTTATAAGCGGCGTCTTGGGTCCAGCCCGGCCCACCCGCGATCACCAAAGGGGCTTGCGCGTCCGCCAATATTGCGGTGATCGCTTGTGCGTCCTCTGCGGTGACATGCCCGTTCGTGCGCGCCATGGCGGGGCGATCCGGCACATCGACGCGGGCGCTCAGCATATCCTCGGGCAGGGCCACCACCACCGGGCCGGGGCGGCCTGATCGGGCCATGTGAAAGGCACGCGCCAGATACTCAGGCAGCCGCTCGGTCTGGTCCACTTCGCAGGCCCATTTGGCCAGCGTGCCGAAAACAGCGCGATAATCGACTTCCTGAAACGCCTCGCGGTCACGATGGCCGCGCGCGATCTGACCGACAAAAACCACCATAGGTGTGCTGTCCTGCTGGGCAACGTGGATGCCGGACGCGGCGTTGGTTGCCCCGGGACCTCGGGTAACGAACAAAACACCTGGTTCCCCGGTCAGTTTGCCATGCGCTTCGGCCATCATCGCCGCGCCGCCTTCCTGACGACAAACGACGTTCTCGATTCCACTGTCGTGCAGCCCGTCCAACGCCGCCAGAAAGCTTTCACCAGGGACCGAGAACACGCGGCGCACGCCTTCGGTTTTCAGGTGATCGACCAGTATCTGTCCGCCATGCCGCATGGTTGCGTCCCTTTTCTCTTTTCAGCCGTTGACCTTACCCATCCAACACCGCACTTTTACGGACGCGAAACAGGAGGCTGAATTGTCCAAACACCGATTGCTTGGCATGTCCGGATCATTGCGTAAAGACGCAACGAACCGGTTTTTGATCCGAAATGCCGCGCGCCTGTATGGCGACGCCGAGTTTACCGAAGCTGATCTTGATCTGCCGCTTTACAATGCCGACGACGAAGACGCGCAAGGTGCCCCTGACAGCGTGGTCCGACTGGCCGGGCAAATCGCGGTGGCGGATGCCGTCGTCATCTCTACGCCCGAGTATAACAGTATGCTTTCTGGTGTGTTAAAAAACGCGCTAGATTGGGTCAGTCGCGTGAAACCCTTACCATGGACAGATAAGCCGGTTGCCGTGGTGTCCGCCGCAGCCGGTCGGTCGGGAGGTGTGCGTGCACAAAACTCGCTGGTGTTGGCGATTATGCCTTTCCAGCCGCGCCTGATCACCGGTCCATCCGTGGCCATTGCGGGCAGCCGTCAGGAATTTGACGATGACGGGAAGTTAAAAAGCGAACGCTACGAAGCCACCCTGCAAACCCTGATGAACAAACTGCGGACGGAAGTTGAGCGGGAATAGGCTGCTTGCTGTTATAGACTTGCTTCGACCCTGAACGCATTGGGGATCGTATCGCACCCATCTAACACCAGATCGGCCATAACCTCGCCGACCTTCGGCCCCATGCCGAAGCCGATCTTGAAACCACCGTTGGCGATGAAGTGATCTGGCCTGCCGGGATAGTGCCCCAGCATTGGTGCGCGTGACTTCGCGCGTGGGCGCACCCCGGCCCAGCGTTCGATTACTGGGGCCTCAGCGATGGCGGGGCACACTTCACGCGCACGCGCGATCACATCGTCAAGTGCCGCGTCGCAGCCTGAAGGATCTTCAAACTCACGTTCACTGGTCGATCCGATGGCCACCGTGCCATTGGCATGGGGGATAATATGTAGCGTATCGGCGAATAACTGCGGCAGGTCAGCGGCGCCGTGGCGCAGCAGGGCGCTTTGACCTTTCACGCCGTTGCCTACGGGCTTGCCCAACTCATGCGACAGCGCCAGCAATCCCTGCCAGCCGGTCGCCCAGACGATGCGGCCTTCTTCGCGCCCTTCACCCACGACCTCGCCACCCTTGGCGCACACTGCGTCTGCAATTGCCTTTGAAGCCAGTCGCGGGTTCATGCGCGCGGTCAGCGTGTCGTGGATCAAGTATCCGGTCGGGCTGTCAGGTGCCCATCCTGCAAAGTCGGTGACGGGCCGAACGTCCCACACCGCCTTCCCCTGCCACAAACTCGCGGCCTCGGCCTTTCGGTCGCGGGCAAGGGTCAGGGCGCGGTCGTCCGCGATGGGTTGCAGGCGCCCTGTGCGCCCATAACCGGACGACAGACCAGACACCGACTCGACCTTGGCCCAGTAATCTTCCGCCATGATCAGGCTGTCGAACTGAAAGGCTTTCTTGGCATTCCAGCGTTCGGGAACATGGGGTGCCAGTGCGCCCACAAGCCCGCCAGATGACCCGGCCCCAACGCCGTTCGGGTCGATCACCCGCACCTTTGCGCCGCGCGCCGCACAACTCCACGCAACAGACAGGCCGAAAATGCCTGCGCCGTAAATGGTCACATCCATGATTGCCAAAGCATCGGTCCTTCTTCATGGTCACGCGCGTTGGGCCGAGTTCTAGGGCAAGTCATGGCAAAGAACCAGACCGCAGACATCTTGTGGAAAGAAGGCGGCGTGCCAGTGGCGACGCGGTTTGATGACCCGTATTTCTCGCTGGAAGACGGGCTGGCCGAGACGCGTCATGTGTTCTTGGACGGAAACGACCTGCCAGCCCGGTTCGCAGCGGGGTTTCACATGGCCGAACTGGGCTTTGGCACAGGGTTGAACATGCTGGCGACGTTTTTGACGTGGCGGGAAGTAGGTTCGCCTGACGGCGTCCGCTTCACCTCGTTCGAAGCCTTTCCGATGACGGTGGACGACATCACCAAAGCGTTGGACGCCTTTCCGGAGGCGCGCGCCGTTGCAACGCCATTCCTATCGGCATGGCGTGATGGCGCGCGCGTGTTCGATCTGGACGGCTTTACGGTCGAGGTGATCATTGGTGATGCCCGCCAGACATTGGCCGCGTGGCAAGACAAGGCCGATGCGTGGTTTCTGGATGGCTTCTCGCCCGCCAAGAACCCCGAGCTTTGGGGCGATGACCTGATGATGCAGGTTGGTGCGCATACCGCCCCTGACGGCACATTCGCGACCTATACCGCCGCCGGTTTCGTGCGCCGCGCGCTGGACGCCGCAGGCTTTGACGTGGAACGCTCGCCGGGATACGGGCGCAAGCGGCATATGAGCCGCGGCACCCTACGCCCCTGAGGAGCCATCAGATGGATCAGAACACCCGAGCCGGTATCCTGCTGATGATTGGTGCGACCTTCGTTTTCGCCATGCAGGACGGCATTTCACGCCATCTTGGCGGCGCATATAACGTTTGGATGATCGTGATGATCCGATATTGGTTCTTCGCGGCCTTCGTCATCTGGCTGACCCGCCGAAATGGCGGTCTAAGGAAAGCCCTGCGACCCGCCCGCCCGTATCTGCAAGTCTTTCGCGGCGCGCTTCTGGCACTGGAAATCTGCGTAACGGTTTTGTCTTTCGTGCTTCTGGGACTGGTGGAAAGCCACGCGATTTTCGCCTGCTACCCGTTGCTTGTCGCGGCATTCTCCGGCCCGGTGCTGGGCGAAACAGTTGGTTGGCGACGCTGGCTGGCGATTGGCATCGGGTTCATCGGCATCCTCGTGATCCTGCAACCCGGCGTCGGAGTGTTCGCCCCCGAGGCCATCGTGCCCCTTATCGGGGCGCTGATGTTCGCGCTTTATGGGCTACTGACCCGGCTAGCCGCAAAAACCGACAGCACCCAGACCAGTTTTTTCTGGACCGGCATCGTCGGCGCGGTGGTGATGACCGTCATCGGTGCGTCGTTCTGGGAACCGATGATCGCGCGCGATTGGGGCTGGATGGCGCTTCTGTGCGTGACCGGCGTGCTGGGGCATTGGCTATTGATCAAATGCTATGAATTTGCCGAGGCCAGCGTGGTGCAACCCTTCGCCTATCTGCAACTCGTTTTCGTTTCGATCCTTGGCGTATCCCTGTTCGGCGAGGAACTTCGCATGAACGTGGTGATCGGCGCGGCCATCGTGGTCGGCGCGGGGATCTTCACCCTGATCCGCAGCCGACGCGCGACCCGGCCTATTGTTTAAGCTCTTTCGACAGGGACAAGGGTTCTGTCTTGCCGGTCAACCGCGCGCGATAAACAGGCAGGCTTTCCGCCACCCGCATGACGTAGTTTCGCGTCTCGCGGAACGGAATGTGCTCGATCCAGTCGATGATGTCAGTTGAACTGGCGCGCACATCGCCGAGTTGTTCGGTCCAACGTGTCGCGCGGGTCGGCCCTGCGTTGTAAGCCACCGAGACAAGCACCGGGTTCATTCCGAAATCCTCGATCAACTTGGCAAGGTATTCCGACCCCAGGCGCGTGTTATATTCCGGGTCGGTGATCAGGCGTGATTTTGAATAGGGCATGTCCAGACGCTTGGCCATGTCCGACGCGGTACCGGGCATAAGCTGCATCAAGCCACGCGCGCCCACACCGGACATCACACTTGGATCGAATTCGCTTTCGCGCCGCGCTATGGCAAGCTCAAGCGCGCGGGGCACGGTTCGATTGCCGCGCCCGATATCCGGCGTCGGATAATAGGGGCGCGGAATGGTCAGGCCGACACGTGCGGCTTGTTTGGCGATCATGACCTGTAGATGCGGCGCGTTCACGCTTTCAGCCCAAGCGCCAAGCTGACCAATTTCTTCACGGGTCAGGCTTTCTGCCAGATGCACAGCAAAACGTTCGGCCCAGTATCGCTCGTCAGCGGCCTGCAGCAGTCGCGCGGCCTCCATCACTGATCCTCCCCAGAACCGCGACTGATCAAACGGCGGGAAAGGTTCGTTTCCGGTTAAAGTTGGATCCATGGGCATATCGGCTTTTTCCGCCGCAAGAAGACCGTAAAAGCTGGTCTGATACTCGCCTCCCAATTGATAGGCGGCCTTGGCGGCTACCGCATCGCCGGACGCTTCATAGGCCCGCCCCAGCCAATAACCCGCGCGCCCCATGCTGATTGGCGTGTCAACGGCTAAACGAAAGGCTTGAAAATGCTCTAGCGCCGTAACCGGGTCGTTCATTTTGCGCAGAGCAACGTAACCAGCGATCCATTCAAGGTCGTTCTGATCCGACCCACCGGTCAGATGATGAAATGATGCCAGTTGATAAGCTTGCTGCGCTTTGCCTTCACGCATCGACCACCGGGCCAGCACGCGGCGCCAACTGGCCCAGCGTTGCGGTTGCCCCAGTGATGCAACGCTATTTGAACGCGCAAGGATCAAGTCGATCGCATCTTGGTTGCGCCCCTTCGACGCCCGCCACAGGAAGCGCTCATAAGCCAGCCCCGCATCGTCCGCGAGTTCTGATGGCACGGCGGCAATCAGCGCATCAACACCGTCATTTTTCTTGCGCAGTGCCAAACGGGCCTTGGCCAACGCCTGCTGACCCTTGCTGACCAAGGGCAGCATCCGGGTCGCCTCGTTGGTATCGCCGCGCCATAACAGGGTGTCGAGCCTGCTCCAGTGGTGGGGCTTCAGTGTGTCGCCATAGCGCGAGACGAAAGCTTCATGCTCGTCCTGGTCCATCGACAGTGTGGTCCATGCCAGTACAATCTGGGCACGCGCTTCTTCTTCTCTGCCGGTTGCGGTCAGCGCTTCGGCTTGTCGCAAAGCCCCCCGGCCGGTCTGTGGCGGCTCTGACTTGAAAAAGCCCAGAACCTTCTCGGGATCATACCGGTGCGGAATGTTTTCTTCGGATTGTTTGCGCAGGTATTTCAGACCAGGCCAGTCGGGATGTTTGGCCAAAAAGGCGCGGGTCTCTTCGAAGCTGCCTTCGCCAAGGCGCAGTCGGTGCCATTCAACAATATCGCGCACCAGCGGACCACCGGATTGGGCCTCGGAAATCGCCGACGACCAGTTGTCCGACCGTGCATGGTGCACCGCCTGTTTCAACGCATTGACCGCACCTGATTCTTGCGCCGACGCGCTGGTTTGCACTGCAAACAAGGGCAACAACGACAGGGACATCGCCCCGATTGTGTGTTTTAAAAACCTGCTCATATGGAAAAACTAGTAATGGCCGCCGGATACGCAACACACAAACTTGGCATTTGTGCTGAACCCGGCTAGTTTCCGCCGCGTTTGCGGTCGCGAGTCAGTTTGCACCGCTTGAAACCTGAAACAACATATTTGGAGCGTGTCATGTTCAAAGGATCTCTTCCTGCCCTGGTCACGCCGTTCAAGGACGGCGCAGTGGATTTCGACGCGCTTAAACGCTTGGTCGAATGGCATATTTCCGAAGGTTCGCACGGCTTGGTGCCAGTGGGAACAACCGGAGAAAGCCCGACGCTGAGCCATCAGGAACACGAACAGGTGGTCGAGGCGGTTGTGACAGCCGTTGCGGGCCGTGTACCCGTAATCGCCGGGGCTGGGTCGAACAGCACGGCCGAAAGCCTGCGTCTGGTGAAGCACGCCAAAGCTGTGGGTGCGGATGCCGCGTTGGTTGTCACGCCATATTACAACAAGCCCACACAGGCGGGGATGATCGCGCACTATTCGGTACTGGCCGAGGTTGGTATTCCGATCATCATTTACAATATCCCGCCGCGTTCGGTGGTGGACATGTCGCCAGCGACGATGGGCGAACTGGCCAAGCTGGACATGATTGTTGGCGTCAAGGATTCATCCGCCGATCCGGGCCGGGTTGCCATGCAGCGCATGACCTGCGGCAAGGATTTCATTCAACTGTGCGCCGAAGATCCGGCGGCGGTTGGTTACAATGCCATGGGCGGGGTCGGTTGCATTTCCGTCACCGCAAACGTCGCGCCGAAACTGTGCAGCCAGGTGCAAGCGGCGACACTGGCGGGAGATTTCGCCAAGGCGCTTGAATTATCCGACAAGCTGATGCCGCTGCACCGCGCGATCTTCCTTGAACCCGGTGTGGCCGGTGCGAAGTATGCGATGTCACGACTGAGCCTTTGTGATGGCGAACTGCGCTTGCCAATGGTCGAGGTGACCGATGGCACCAAAGCACAAATCGACGATGCCCTGCGTCAGGCAGGTTTACTGAACTGATCAAAACAGCCCGGTCGTCTGTGAATTGAGTTGGCCGGGCTGGACAGCGCCCGACCGAACGCCTACATCCGCGTCATGGCCAAGACGAAAGATGACCCCAACTACAAGGTAATCGCCGAGAACCGGCGGGCGCGGTATGATTACGCGATCGAGGAAGATGTCGAATGCGGCATCGTTCTGATGGGGTCCGAGGTCAAATCCCTGCGTCAAGGCAGCTCCAATATCGCCGAAAGCTATGCGGCGGTGGAAGATGGCGAACTTTACCTGACCAACGCCTATATTGCGCCCTATAAGCAGGCCGTGACCTGGGGCCATCTTGAGCGTCGCAAGCGCAAGCTGCTGGCGTCAAAGCGCGAGATTGCGAAGATGTGGAACGCGACCCAGCGCAAGGGCATGACCCTTGTGCCGCTGGTGATGTATTTCAATCACAAGGGTCTGGTAAAGATCAAGATCGGCATCGCAAAGGGCAAAAAGGCCCATGACAAGCGCGCGACCGAGGCGAAGCGCGATTGGGGCCGCCAGAAACAGCGGTTGTTGCGGCACGGGGATTAAGGGGCGTTGCCCCTCAGCGCGGACGTGCATTCACCCTAGGATATTTTAGGCCAGAAGAAACAGTGGGTCAGGTCAGGCCGAAGCCTGTGTAGGGCAGGAAGCGCACGGGTGTACCGGGGGTGATCTTAAGCGCCTCGTCTGGCAGTTCGACCAGTCCGGTGGCCCAGCTGAGGCCGGAGATGCGGCCTGAGCCTTCGGATTTGAACACCTCTGCATGGCCGTCCTTGTTCAAGCGCGCGCGCAGGTATTCGCGGCGTCCGGCTTTCTTTGATTTCGAGAATGCGGCGGGCAGGTCAAAGGCTTGTGGGGTGAGCCACGGGCCCCCCGCGAGTTTCGAGAAAGCCGGACGGGCGAAGATCAATGTGGTGATCAGGGCTGCGACCGGATTGCCGGGCAGGCCGAAGACGGGCGTGCCGTTCCATTGGGCAAGTGCCAGCGGGCGGCCCGGTTTGATGGCGATGCGCCAATGGTGCAGCGATCCGGTCTGTTCAAGCAGGGCCGAGACATGATCTTCGTCGCCCGCCGATGCGCCGCCAGAGGTCAGGATGACATCGGCTTTTGTTGCGGCATCGTCAAAGGCTTGGCGCAGCTTGTCCCGATCATCTGCGACATGGCCCAGATCGACAGGCAGGTAGCCCCAGTTTTCCGCCAGCGACAGCAGCATGGGGCGATTGGCGTCATAAGTGCGGGCGACATCCAGCGTTGTGCCCGGCTCGGCCAACTCGTCGCCGGTGGACAGGACGCCGACGCGCAGGCGGGCGTGGACCTCTGCGTCCGCGATGCCGAGCGCTGACAGAAGCGCCACATCCGGCGCGCGCATCTTGTGACCTGCGGGCAGGGCGAGCTTGCCCGCTGCCACGTCTTCGCCAGCGGCGCGGGCGTTTGCGCCGGGTTTCACGCCGGCCGGGAAGCTGATGATCGAGCCGTCAACTTGCACATCTTCCTGCATGACCACCGTATCGACCCCGTCGGGCAGCAAAGCGCCTGTCAGGATGCGGATGGCGTGGCCCATCGGCACGGTGCCTGAAAAAGGTGTGCCCGCCGCAGCACGGCCATCGACAAGGGGAACTTTAATATTGTCGCCATCGGGAAGGCCCGCATAGGCGAAGCCATATCCGTCGACCGCCGCGTTGGCGCCGGGGGGATTGGCGCGGGCGGCCATATGGTCCGAGGCCAGGATACGGTCGCGGGCATCTGCCACCGGGATCATTTCGGTGCCGGTGATCGGGGACAGGCGGCTTTCCAGCGTCTCAAGCGCCTCATCAACTGGGGTCCAATTCACACCGGGCGGCAAGGCGAAACAATCATTTGCCAGCTTGGGCGCGCTGCGAGGGGTCATGCCGGTCGCAACTTCGATGAACGCTGCGATTGCATCTGTGTCATCAAGGTCAAATACCGGCAGGCCGAGCGCGGGTAGGGGCGTGTCGCTGGCCACCGCACGGATGGTATGGTTCTTCGGGGCTAAGAGCGCCTCGCCTGCCGATGCGCGGTGGGCCTCGATTTTCGGATGAGGCGCGGATTTGAACCCTTCGACCAGCACCAGATCGCAAGGCGTCAGGCGGGCGATCAGATCGGTAAGGCGTGGTTCATCCGTTTCCCGCAGTTCGTGCAGGATCGAGACGCGCGCGGACGAGGCCAACACCACTTCTTGCGCACCAGCTTCGCGGTGGCGATGGGTGTCGGTGCCGGGACGTTCCAGATCGACACTGTGATGGGTGTGTTTCAGGGTCGAAACCCGCAAGCCCTTGGCAGCGAAATGGGCCACCAACCGTTCCATCAACCCGGTTTTGCCGGAGTTCTTCCAGCCTGTGATGCCAAAGATTTTCAAGGTGCGGACTCCAACAGGGATTGTGCGCGGGTAAGGTCTTGGGGGGTGTTCACGTTGAAAAACGGGTCGAACGGGTCGGGGGCAAAGACGGCCTGCGCCGCGCCGTGCCGCTCGGTCCACTGGACCACTTTGCGCAGCCCGTCTCCAATGGCCGCGCGCAGGTCATCGCGCAAGCTGACGTCCCACAACCCGAAAGTCGGTTGACGCATTGGGCCGCGTTCCGGGTCAAGCGTGGCGGCAAGGGCAATGGGGGCGTGGGCGTCATGGGCCGCCTGCGTCAGCTGATCGACAAGATCGCGTGGAAAAAACGGCGTGTCGGCGGCGACCGAGACAACATGGGTCGCGCCCTGCGCCGCTGCCCAATCCAACCCCGCAAGCACACCGGCCAAAGGCCCGGCGAAACCGTCGATGCTGTCAGGCACAACCGGTAGGCCTAGTTCGGCGAACCGCGAAGGGTCGCCGTTGGCGTTCAGGGCCATCGCGCCTACCTGCGGCGCCAGCCGGTCGATAACTTGCGAAAGAAGCGTTCCATCCCCCAAAGGAAGCAACCCCTTGTCGCCGCCGCCCATCCGCGTTGCAAGCCCCCCGGCTAGGATGATCCCGTCGGGTTTGGTCATTCACCAGCCCCCTTTCGGCGGTGCTTGCGGTCTTCGTGGATCACGTGGGCGGGGTCCGTGTCGCGGATCAGGCGGTCTTCGCCGGACAGGCAGGTGAACCGTTGGCCGCGCATCCGCCCGATCAGGGTCAGGCCGATCTCGCGCGCAATCTCGACCCCCCAAGCGGTAAAGCCGGAGCGAGAAACCAAAATCGGAATGCCCATCTGTGCGGTCTTGATCACCATCTCAGATGTCAGGCGACCCGTCGTATACAGGATCTTGTCGGCACCCGTGACGCCTTCGGACAGCATCCAGCCCGCCACCTTGTCGACGGCGTTGTGGCGGCCCACATCCTCCATATAGACCAGCGGGCGGCCTTCCTGGCACAGGACCGTACCGTGAATGGCACCAGCTTCAAGGTAAAGCGACGGGGTGCGGTTGATCTTCTGTGCCAGCGTGTAAAGCCACGAGGTTTTCAGCGGCGCGGGGGGCAGGGTCAACCCCTCCAGCCCCTCCATCATGTCACCAAAAACGGTGCCGACAGCACAGCCGGACGTGCGCGTTTTGCGGGCCAGCTTATCCTCGTAATCCGTTTCGATTTCTGTGCGGACTACGACAGTGTCGATGTCTTCGTCATAATCTACTCCGGTGATCTGATCTGTGTCCGACAACATGCCCTGATTGCGCAGAAACCCAAGCGCCAGATATTCAGGATAATCTCCGATGGTCATCGCGGTGACAATCTCGCGTTTGTTCAGGAAAATTGTCAGCGGGCGCTCTTCTACGACAGACGTTCGGATGGGTATACCTGCTTCATCATGGCCAGCGACTGTCCGTGTCAGACTTAGGTCGGCAGGGGTAGGCGCGATCAGATAGTCGGAAAGATTGTCTTTGGTGGCCAATTGAAACTCCTGCCATGACGCCGTAAGCGTAGTGCGCAACTTAGGACCCGAATATGACTTCGTCCAACCCCAAAAGACACTTCCTGCGCGGTGTGCGTGATGCGTTGCCGTTTATTCTGGTGATCGTTCCGTTCGGCGCGTTGTTCGGCGTGGTGGCAACCGAAGCCGGTTTGAACTTGGTCGAGGTGATGAGCTTTTCGGTGCTGGTGATCGCGGGCGCTGCACAGTTCACCGCCGTTCAGTTAATGACCGAGAACGCGCCGACAATCATCGTGATCCTGACAGCACTGGCGGTGAACCTGCGTATGGCAATGTATAGCGCCTCTTTGACCCCATATTTGGGGCAGGCGCCATTATGGAAGCGCGCACTTGTCGCTTATTTTATGGTTGATCAGGCCTACGCCCTGTCGCAGATCAAGTTCGAGATGGAGCGTGATCTAACGGTCTCTGAACGCATCTCTTACTACGTCGGCACGGTCGCACCTCTGGCACCATTGTGGTATGTCGCAACCTATGTGGGGGCGGTGGCGGGCGCGCAGGTTCCGCCTTCGCTTGCGCTGGATTTCGCGCTGCCGATCACCTTTCTTGCAATGATTGCGCCCGCATTGCGCAGCTTGGCGCATGTGGCCGCAGCGACGACATCTGTTATTCTGGCGCTTTTGATGACTTGGATGCCTTATGGTTCGGGCCTGCTTGTGGCGGCCATCGGCGCGATGATTGTAGGGGCGCAAACCGAACTCCTGATGGCAAGAAAGGCAGAGGTGGAATGAGCGTTGATCACACCACGATCTGGATTGTCATTTTTGCGCTGGCAATCGGCAGTTTTCTGATCCGGTTCAGCTTTCTGGGAATTGTCGGTGATCGTCCGATGCCAGAATGGTTGCTGCGCCACCTGCGCTATACACCTGTTGCGGTGCTGCCAGGACTGGTCGCCCCGCTGGTTCTGTGGCCTGCCGCGACAGACGGGATACCTGACCCGGCGCGCCTGTCGGCGGCGCTGGTCACATTGTCCGTTGGGTATTTCAGCCGCAATGTTCTGGCGGCGATCTTGTCCGGCGCGGCCACGCTTTATGCTCTTCTCTACGTGCTGGGATAGGCGTGCGGATCAAATGCCGCGCGTCAGAATCTCGCCGTTTTCTTCCGGATCGTCGTCATAGAACTTTCGTTCGGTCACACCGGGCAGAGCGCCAAACTGTTTCATGATTTTCTTTGGAAACATCGAGGGCGAGATGGATTGGAACCCCGGCAAACTGCGCAGGATAGCTCCAACCGACGTGGCGCATTGCGCCTTGGGAACCGCGCCATAGCGTTCTACGGCACGGATTGCCATTTCTGCAACTTGCGGACTGACCACGATGTCCTGTTGCACGACGTGATAGGTGATGCGGGCGTGGTAATCGATATAGAAATCGACAGCCTTGTCCGTCATCCCATAATGGACATCGTACCTTTCGGGCAAGTTGGGATGGTGCCACGTGCCAGCTGGATCAAAGATCAGGCGCTCGGAACCGTTGATCAAAAGTGATGAATGCGCACCTGCTCCGGATTTGTTTGAAACCACGGTAAACAGAGTGATCTTGGTCGGCCCACCATGACGATACTTTGCACGCGCCACAGCTTCGTCGCTTGCCCAGACGTTATCTGCGCCACCGCAGGCCGCAAGTGTCAGCAAAAGCGACACAGCCATGATCAATCGCAACATTGGGAAATCCTTACTACACCGACAGGTCGTGATTTCAGGCGTTGAACATCGCCAGCAGGATCAGAACCACCAAAAAGGCGATGACTGCACGGGCCGAGATTTTTACGAACCCTTCAAAGGTTTTCTCGTGTGTGCCGGTGTCCATCGTGCCGTGTACGTGATCTTCCATGGTTTGTTTTCCTGTTCAAAACTGTGTTGGTGTTCCGAATAACCGATTTGAAACCGCCTGTCACGAGCCGGATTGCACGTTACGCTTCTGCGTCGTTACCCTCTTCTAGCTCGGCAGCCAGCTGAAACCCGATGCGATTGGGGGCTTCGCTTTCCACCAGTTTGGGTAAGGCGCGCAGCATTACCGAAAGTTGACTGACATGCTGGATAAGCTGTGTTTTCATGCCTTCTCCGTCCGACCCATAGAAGGTCAACACATCAGGATCGAAATAGCCGATCCCCTCAATCCGAAGCACACCGGCGTCGCCACCGGTAAAGCCCATCGCGATTTCATGTTCGTTGTCCAACTGCTCTTCGAAATTCTTGATATAGAGGATCAGCCGCTCATAAGCCCATTCCGCTGGGCTTTTCTGTTCCAGCGGCGTTTCGGCAACTTTCTTGGGCAAGGGTTTGTCATCAACGACAACCGGACCATCCTCACTGCATTTTGCGGTGCGCGCGCGGGGCGGGTTGGAACGGGTTGTCTGCTTTTTCTTCGCCATCTGGCCTCACAACGATCTACAGTTCTCTGAGTCCTTTGTGGCACAAGCAAACAATGGCGTCACGTGACGATCACGAGAGCAGGTGCATCTTGCTTTCGGGGGAGAATGCTGGGCTTGATCGGGGGCTCAGGGATAGTGGAGGGACTACTATGAAAATCGGTTTCGTCGGTTTGGGGAATGTTGGTGGGAAACTGGCAGGCAGCTTGCTGCGCAACGGCAAAGATATAACGGTGCTTGATCTAAACCCAGAGCTTGTCGCGAATTTTGTCTCACGCGGGGCAAGGTCGGCGGACGATCCTGCCGGCTTGATGCAAAACTGCGATATCGTCATCACTTGCCTGCCGTCGCCTGCTGCTTCGGATGCTGTGGTTAGCCAAATGCTGGATCACGTGCGACCCGGCAAAATCTGGCTGGAAATGTCCACCACTGACGAGGCTGAAGTCAAACGCTTGGGCGCCGAGGTGATCGCGCGCGGCGGTGATGCGGTCGATTGCCCGGTGTCGGGCGGATGCCACCGGGCAGACACCGGCAATATCTCGATCTTTGCAGGCTGTGACCGGGCGACGTTTGAACGGGTGCTGCCCCTTCTAACCACGATGGGGCGGCGCATTTTGCACACTGGCCCGCTTGGCTCGGCCTCGGTTCTGAAGGTTATGACAAATTACTTGGCAACTGCCAATTTGCTGACGTGCTGCGAAGCGATGGTGACGATGAAAGCCGCCGGCCTTGATCTTGCGACAACCTATGAGGCGATCAAAATCTCGTCTGGCACCTCGTTCGTGCATGAAACAGAAAGTCAGGTGATCCTGAACGGATCACGCGACATTTCCTTCACCATGGATCTTGTGAAAAAGGACATCGGCTTGTTTCAGGCCATCGCTGATCGGGCAGGCGTGCCGCTCGAAATATCACCTTTGATGGTTAAGATTTTCAACGACGGCATCGCGCGCTACGGCGATCGTGCGCAATCAGACGACATCATTCGCAGACTGGAAGAGGCGACAGGGCTGGACATCACCGCCCCCGGTTTCCCCGCCGAGATGGTCGATGATGAGCCAGAGGAACCGGGACACGAAGTGGTGCCGCGTGGGCGCAGCTAGGCATTTTGCCACAGCCACGCGCCATCTTCGCGACGCGTGCGGGTGACGCGGCCTTCGTGCAGCAGATGGTTTAGATGGCCCACAGCCTCGACGAGGGCCAGCCCATATTCACCGCCTGAAATTTCACGCTTGAACAGGGGCGGGAAACAGTCGCCAGCCACATGGGGTTCGGTCAGAAACTCCTCCAGCCGGTCCAATGCGTGGTGATGGTTGCCAATCAATTGGCGCATCCGGGTGGGCAGACCGGTGAAGGGCAGCTTGTGCCCGGGCAGAACCAGTTGATCAGGCGTCGCATAGTGCGACAGGCGTTCGCAGGCTTCCAGCCAATCACCAACCGGGTCAGCCGCGGGTTCGGTGGCATAGACTCCAAGATTCGGGCTGATCGTGGCTAGTAGCTGATCACCGCCAATGACAAGCGCGCCATCAGTGGACCACAGCGTCGCGTGTTCTGGCGCGTGCCCATTGCCAATGCGCACATCCCAATCGCGCCCGCCAAAGTGAATGCGGTTGCCTTCTTTGATTCGCTTAAAGCCCAGCGGCATGTCGGCGACGATGTCGGCATAGTTGAAGGGCCGTTCGGTCAGCCGTTTCTCGTAAACGTCCCGCGCCATGCCCGCCGCGCGCCAGTAAGCCAGCGTTTCATCCACTGGCACCATCTGTTCATCCAGCAACAACATACGCGCAAAGAGCCACGCGGTACGCGTTGTGATCAATTCCGCGCCGTGGTCACGCTGGAACCAACCTGCCAGCCCGACGTGATCAGGGTGGTGGTGGGTCACGATCACCCGCACAATGCGTTTCCCGCCCAACGGGCCTGCAAGCAATTTTCCCCAGATTTGGCGGGTTCGTCTGCTGTCAAAGCCGGTATCAACAATTGTCCAGCCTTCGGGGTCTTCGAAAGCAAAGACATTCACGTGATCCAACGCCATCGGCAGGGGCAGGCGCATCCACAGAGCGCCCGTTGCCACTTCTACGACTTCGCCTTCGCCCGGAGCATCCGGGAAGGGGAAGCGCAGGGTGCTTGGCGTCGGTTCGTTCACGACGCCAGGTCTTCCGGGCTAAGCGTGTAAAGCCCTGCCGCCCCTGTGCGGGCTTGCACAAGATGCGCTGTATGTTCCGGCAGCAAGCGATTGATGTAGAAGCGTGCAAGTTCCGACCGTGGCCCCATGCCACCTTCGGCAATCGCTGCGCGGAGGTGGAAATGTGCCCCCACAACTCGGGCGAACCCCATCAGGAAAGGAACCGCTCCGGCAAAACGGTCCTGCATATCGGTTTGTTCAACCATCCATTCGATTGTTTCGCGCAGATCTTCAGCGGCAGACCAGACAGCTTCGGTCATTTTGGGAAACTCGGCGCGGGCGGCTTCGGCCTGCGCTTCGATCTCGTCCAGCAGGCGGAAGGCGGCCTCGCCCCCGTCCATCATCTTGCGGCCGACAAGGTCCATCGCCTGAATGCCGTTCGTGCCCTCATAAATCGCGGTCACGCGCACGTCGCGGGAATGCTGAGCAGCACCGGTTTCTTCGATGAACCCCATGCCGCCATGCACCTGAACGCCAAGATGGCTGACCAGCATCCCGACCTCGGTGCCATACGCTTTGACGATGGGGGTCAGAAGGGCGGCGCGCGCCTTCCATTCCTCGTCGCCTGTCGCGCGGGCCATATCAATTGCAAGCGCAAGCGACATCGCCATTGATCGTGCGGCAAACAGCTCGGTCCGCATCTGGGTCAGCATGCGGCGCACATCGGCAAAGTCGATGATCGCACCGGTTCCTTCGTCCCCCAAGGGGGTGCGGCCCTGTTTGCGTTCCATCGCATAGGCCAGTGCTTCCTGATAGGCACGTTCGCCCACGCCGTAACCTTGCACGCCCACACCCATGCGGGCGTTGTTCATCATGGTGAACATCGCGGCCATGCCCTTGTGCGGCTCGCCGACCATCCAGCCTTTGGCCCCTTCGAAGGACATCACGGCGGTGGGGCTGCCATGCAGGCCCATCTTGTGTTCAAGGCTGACGACGCGCAGGCTGTTTGGCTCGCCCGGGTTGCCGTCAGCATCGGGGATCAGTTTGGGGACCATAAACAGGCTGATGCCCTTTGTGCCCGGCGCACCGTCGGGCAGACGGGCCAACACCAAGTGGCAGACATTCCCGGTGATGTCGTTGTCGCCCCACGAGATAAAGATCTTCTGCCCGGTGATCGCATAGGTGCCATCGCCGTTATCTTCGGCCTTGGTGGACAGCGCGCCCACATCTGACCCAGCCTGCGGTTCGGTCAGGTTCATCGTGCCCGCCCATTCACCACTGATCAACTTGGGCAGATACAGGTCTTTCAACGCGTCCGACGCGTGATGCTCCAATGCCTCGATCTGGCCTTGCGTCATCAAGGGGCAGAGTTGCAGCGACAGGCAACTGGCCGACATCATGTCATTCACGGCGGTTTGCAGGGTCAAGGGCAAGCCCATGCCGCCAAATTCGGGGTCAGCCGCCATGCCGATCCAGCCGCCATCCGCGATTGCCTTGTAGCCATCGGCAAACCCCGGTGACGTCCGCACCACGCCGTTTTCCAGCACAGCCGGGGTCAGATCGCCATTGCGGTTCAGAGGGGCAAGAATGTCCTCGCACATCTTACCGGCTTCGGTCAAAACGGCCATCGCCACATCGGGTGTGGCATCTGCAAACAGCTCGGTTTCGGGAAGCTGGTCATAGCCGATGACATGATCAAACAGGAACTGAAAATCGTCGGTTGTCGCGCGGTAGGTCATGGAAGTCCTCGGCAAATCTCTTGGCATCTGGGCAATAGGCCCTTAACTGGGCCCTTATACTTCCTTACTGAAGGTCAGTGGGGTGGCAAAGGAAAACGCAGCGTCATGAATGCGGACAGCTTGGAAACGGAAACATTGAAGGCGGACACAGCCGGGATCGCGCAAGCGGCAGAGCTGTTGCGCGCGGGCGCACTTGTGTCCTTCCCGACCGAGACGGTCTATGGGCTGGGCGCAGACGCCACGAACGACCACGCTGTTGCGCGGATATTCGAAGCCAAGGGCCGCCCTCAATTCAATCCGCTGATCGTGCATGTGCCGTCGCTTGAGGCGGTGAGAGACATCGCAACGCTAGATGGTGCAGCCCTTGATCTGGCGCAGGCGTTCTGGCCGGGGCCATTAACGTTGGTGTTGCCGCTAAAACCTGACGGCCCGTTGTCGGCCTTGGTCTCTGCTGGCCTGCCCACCGTCGCGGTTCGCGTGCCAGCCGATTCGCTGGCGACGAAATTGCTCAGGGTTGCGGGCGTCCCTGTCGCCGCTCCGTCTGCCAATCCATCAGGTCGCATCAGCCCTTCGACCGCTCGGCATGTGCTGGACGGCCTGTCAGGCCGGATCGAGGCGGTGCTGGACGGCGGTCCTTGCGAAGTCGGGCTGGAAAGCACGATCGTCGGGTTCGATCCCGCCCCGGTTTTGTTGCGCCCCGGCGGCCTGCCTGTCGAGGCGATCGAGGCAGCCCTTGGCGGCGCCATCGCCACCCGTCAGATCAACGCAGGGATCAATGCGCCCGGTCAGCTATCCTCGCACTATGCGCCGGACGCGGCGTTGCGCCTGAACGCCGAAACCGCTCGGCCCAACGAACGCCTGCTGGGTTTCGGGCATGTCGAGGCCGACCTGAACCTGTCCCCATCCGGCGATCTGGTCGAGGCGGCGGCCAACCTGTTTCGGTATTTGCACCAATTGGACGCCGAAGGGGATGCGCCGATTGCAGTGTCACCAATCCCTGATCACGGGATGGGCCGGGCGATCAACGACCGTTTGCGCCGGGCGGCAGCCCCTCGCGACTAGGGTGCGATTAGGCGTGCCCGCCTTCTGCCGACAGAAGCAGCGGGTCGATCCCCAGCTTCGCCAACGCAGCCTTCCATTTTCCTTCGCTGTCATCAGAGAAAACGATCGCCTCTTCCGCGTCGCAGGTTAGCCAGGCGTTTTGTTGGATTTCGGCTTCCAATTGCCCCGGCGACCAGCCCGCATATCCAAGTGCCGCCAGCGTGTTTTCGGGGCCATTACCATTGGCCATAGCCTCAAGAATATCGCGTGTTGCAGTCATCGAAAACGCATCATCCACTTTCAAAGTTGAGGCATCGTTGTCGTATTCCCCGGAATGCAAAACAAACCCCCGCCCGCCCTCGACAGGCCCTCCAAAAAACACATGCGCAGCTTTGGTCACGGCGCTTGCATCAATGTCCAGTTGCGCAAGAATATCGCCAAGCGAAACATCTGGTGCAGGCTTATTGACGATCAGCCCCATTGCGCCCTCAGGCGAATGGGCACACATGAAGACAACCGAATGTTCAAACCGTGGATCGCCCATGCCTGGCATCGCGATCAGGAGTTTGCCACTCAGGTCCATCGTGGTGTTGTCATCTACACTCATACCTTCAGCAAACCGCCGCGGATCGGGAAAGGCAAGACACAATGGCCGGAAAAGGTAACGATCTCTCCCCGAAAAGTGATTTCACATTACAGGTTCCACACCTATGTATCGGAGCATGAGCATGAAATCCGCCATATCCGCTGCCCTCGTTGCACTTGCTGCCTTCATCACACCCGCGTTTTCGGGCAGTGGGATGCCTCCTGCCCCTGAAGATGTGGTCAAGATCGATGTCCTGCCCGGTTGGCGGGATGCACAGGGTCATCACGTGGCGGCGTTGCGGATTCAGTTGGCAGACGGCTGGAAAACCTATTGGCGCGCACCGGGCGAAGCTGGAATCCCTCCCAGTCTGAATTGGCAAGGGTCAGGAAATCTGGCTGCTGTGAAATTTCACTGGCCGGTGCCTGAAGTGTTTCAAACCAGCGGTATGCAAACCATCGGCTATGCGCATGAATTGGTATTGCCAATGACGCTTGTGCCCAAGACAGAAGGCAAGCCTATTTCGCTTTCAGGTAACGTCAATCTGGGCGTATGTCTGGATGTCTGTATGCCGATGGACGCAAAGATTTCAGTCGAACTGCCAGCGCAAGGCGGCGGATCGAAAGCCCCGATCAAACAGGCGCTCCGCGCACGGCCGGATACGGCGCAAGAAGCTGGGCTGAAACGCGCCGTTTGCGAGGTTGAGCCCACAAAAAAAGGGTTGCGCGTCACCGTGAAGATCGAAATGCCTCAGCTTGGCCCGAACGAAGTGGTGGTGGTTGAAACGGCTGATCCATCCGTCTGGGTGTCGGAACGCGCAACCAAGCGGCAAGGCCGCGCTTTGACCACGGTGGCCGATCTTGTGTCCAGTTCCGGCAAACCCTTTCTGCTGAATCGGTCAAATCTGCGTATGACCGTTCTGTCGGCGGGGCGCGGAGTGGATATTCGCGGCTGCACAGGCAGCTGACCCCCGACACACAGAATCGACGAACAAGTGGCCATTGGTCGCCCTTGCACCCCATCGTGCCGCCTTTCCCGTTGCGAACCCTCTTTCCTGTGCCTATACGGATCAGCGACGAAGCCCATTGGGCCAGAGAGGTTGGCTGCCGATGATCGACCCGAATCGGGGATCGGATGCAGCGTCGTCGATGACAAGGGACAGCCTCTTTGCGCCCAGATTATGCGTGAAAGGATGTCTGTATGACCCGTCTGATACTTCTTGCCCTTGGCCTGCTGGCTGGCCCCGCCATCGCCCATCCCGGTCATATCGGAGAGATCGCGGGGCATGGTCATGTCGGCGGTATGATCCTGATCGGACTTGCCGCGGCCATCGGTCTTTGGGCGGCGCTGAAGGGCTCGAAGGGGACACAGGCGCAACCCGAGGATGACAGCGAAGACGCTGACACTGAAGAACCGCAGGAGGCATAATCCATGTCGAAGATTGGTGTGATGATCTGCGGGCATGGCTCGCGCAGCCAGGACGCGGTGGATCAGTTTGCCGTCTTAGCCGAGAAACTGCCCGCTTTGCTGCCGAAAGACTGGATGACCGATTATGGCTATCTGGAGTTTGCCAACCCGGTAATCCGCGACGGGCTGGATCGTCTGCGTGATGCAGGATGTGATCGCATCTTGGCCGTGCCGGGGATGCTGTTCGCGGCAATGCACACGAAAAATGACATTCCGACCGTCCTGAACACCTATGCCAAGAAGCATGGGATCGAAGTCAGTTATGGGCGCGAGCTGGGCGTGGACCCGAAGATGATCGCGGCGGCGGGTGACCGGGTGCGCCAAGCGGTTGATCGGGCCAATGCCGACCATGGCGAAGTGCCGCTGGAAGACACCTGCCTTGTCGTCATCGGGCGGGGCGCTTCAGACCCCGATGCTAACGGCAACGTCGCCAAAGTGGCGCGTTTGCTGCAAGAAGGTCTGGGCTTTGGGTGGTTGGAAGTCGGCTATTCCGGCGTGACCTTCCCGCTGGTTGAACCCTGCCTGAATCACGTGGTCAAGCTGGGCTACAAGCGGGTCGTGGTGTTCCCCTATTTCCTGTTCTCGGGCATCCTGATCGACCGGATCTATGGTTTCACCGACAAGGTCGCCGCCGCCCATCCCGAGATCGAATTCGTGAAGGCCGGGTATCTGAACGACCACCCCAAGGTGCTTGAGACCTTCGCCGAGCGGATCACTGAACAGCTTGGCACCGTTCCGCCGCCCAACTGCGGCACTTGTGGCTATCGCACTCAGGTTCTGGCGCTGGACGAAGGCGAAGACCGCACCATTCCGGTGGAAGACCGCGCCAAGCACCCGGCCTATGCCGACGTGCCGCCGCCCACCTGCGTGATGTGCAAATACCGGGTCGAGGTGCTGGGGTTTGAAGCCGAAGTCGGCGCCATTCAGGAAAGCCACCATCACCATGTCGAAGGGCAGGGGGCGTCTGCACCGGGGTCGAACGTGGCCGATTGTTCGTTCTGCGACACCTTCTGCACCGGCGAATGCCGGCTGTATATGGGGCATCACCATCATCATGACCACAGTCACGTTCATGATCACGACCACGGTCACGAACATCATCATCACGGTCATCACCATGATCACGTGCATGCCGAATATCCCCATGCAAAACATCCGCATGGACCTGAATCGGCCCGTTCGAAATGAGCGAAGGCGGCCGCTCTTCGGGCCCCAACGGGGCCGCTCCTTCGTGCCCGGCGCTCAGGTATGAGCGCGACCCGTCCGCCATCTATGCGCAGTCCTTCGCGACCCTGCGCAAAGAGGCGCGGTTGGACCGCTTTCCCGGCGGCATGGCGGCCCTTGCGACCCGTGTAATCCACGCCTGCGGCATGGTCGAAGTTGCAGATCGACTGGCCTTTTCTGCGAACGCCTATGAAACAGGTCACGCTGCTCTTAAGGCCGGTGCGCCTGTGTTTTGCGATTGCGAGATGGTCGGGGCGGGCATCATTCGCCGCTATCTGCCATCGGAAAACGATGTGATTGTCACGTTGAACGATCCGTCTGTGCCGGAACTGGCGAAGTCCATCGGCAACACACGCTCCGCCGCCGCGGTCGAGCTGTGGTTGGACCGTCTGGAAGGCGCGGTGGTCGCTGTGGGGAACGCGCCAACAGCCCTGTTCCACCTGCTTGAGCTGATCGATGCAGGTGCACCCAAACCTGCCGTGATCCTTGGCTTTCCGGTCGGGTTTGTGGGCGCTGCGGAAAGCAAGGCGGAACTGGCAAACAACCCGCGCGGCTGCGAATTTGTCGCCCTGCGTGGGCGGCGTGGTGGGTCTGCCATTGCCTCTGCTGCCGTCAACGCGTTGGCCGCCGGACTGCCGGAGGAGCGCGCATGACAACCCCTTGGCTACATATTGTCGGGATCGGAGAAGACGGCATCGCCGGGCTGACCCCCGCCACCCGCGCGGTTGTTGACGCCGCCGAGGTGATCGTGGGCGGCGCGCGCCACCACGACCTGATCGAAGGCGATGCCGAGCGACTGGCCTGGCCCTCGCCGTTTGACAGCCTGATAGACGAGTTGACGAAGCGCAACGGCAAACGGGTCGTTGTCTTGGCAACCGGCGATCCGCTTTGGTATTCGGTCGGTGCGAAAATTGGCCGTCATATCGACCCGGCGCAGATCGTTTACCACCCGCAAGTGGGCGCATTCCAACTGGCCGCCGCGCGCATGGGCTGGTCGATGGCGGACTTGGAGACGCTGACCGTGCATGGCCGCCCGGTTGAGCAGATGATCGCTTTCATCCAGCCCGACATCCGGCTTCTTGTTCTGACCACCGGCTCGGAAACGCCGGGCCAGATCGCCCGCTTCCTAACCGAACGTGGCTTCGGCAAATCGCGCATGACCGTGCTGGCCCATATGGGCGGCAAGGACGAAGCGCGCTTTGATGGCATTGCCGAAAGCTGGAACCACGCCGTGCCAGAGTTCAACACGCTGGCCGTTGAATGCGTCGCCGCGCCGGACGCCGCCCTTCTGCCGCGTGTGCCGGGCTTGGCTGACAAGCTGTTTCAAAGCGACGGCACCATGACCAAGCAAGAGGTCCGCGCTATTACACTGGCAAAGCTCATGCCGATGCGCGGGGCGCTTTTGTGGGACATCGGCACTGGATGCGGGTCGATTGCCATCGAATGGATGCGTGGCGCGCGCTATGCCCGTGCCATCGGGATCGAACCGCGCGCGGATCGCCGGGCCATGGCTGCCGCAAACGCCTTGGCGCTGGGCGTGCCGAAGCTGGATTTGGTCGAAGGTGAAGTGCCCGCCGCGCTGGACGGTTTGGAAGCGCCCGATGCGATCTTCATTGGTGGCGGATTGTCGGAACAGGTATTCGATGCCGCTTGGGCCGAGTTGAAACCCTTGGGGCGACTGGTCGCGAACGCTGTCACCATCGAAAGCGAGATGTGTCTTACCGCCCTGCACCAAAAACATGGGGGTCAACTGGTGAAGCTGTCCGTTGAACGCGCCGAGCCACTCGGGCCTCATTCCGGTTGGAAACCCCTGCGTCCCGTCACACAGTGGAGCCTGATCAAAAGATGAGCGGAACGCTTTACGGTGTGGGCCTTGGACCGGGTGATCCCGACCTGATGACGCTCAAGGCCGCGCGGCTGATCGGGGCTGCCAAAGTGGTTGCCTATCCGACGCTGGAGGGTGGCGACAGTTTTGCCCGTTCCATCGCTGCACATCTGATCGCCAAGGATGCGGATGAAATCGCGATGGACATCCCGATGACCGTCGAGCGTGCCCCTGCCCAGAAAGCCTATGACGTGGGCGCCGCCAAGATCGCCGCACGACTTGAGGCCGGGGATGACGTGGTCGTCCTGTGCGAAGGCGACCCGTTTTTCTATGGATCCTTCATGTATTTGTTTGCGCGGCTGGCCGATCGGTTCCAAACCGAGATCGTGCCGGGCGTCACGTCTGTCACCGCTTGTGCCGCACGGGCCCGCAGCCCGCTTGTCGCCCGTAACGAACGCCTGACCGTTCTGCCCGGCCCGCTGCCCGAAGACGAGTTGCGCGCCCGTATCGAAGGGGCCGAAAGCGTGGCGATCATGAAGGTCGGGCGTCACCTGCCCAAGATCCGCGGTGTGATCGAAACGTTGGGTCTGGTCGACAAGGCCACCTATGTCGAACGTGCCTCGCTGCCCGAAGAGGTCGTGCTGCCCCTGGCCGACGCCCCTGACAAAGCCCCCTATTTCTCGATGATCCTTCTTGCGAAAGGAAATGATCCATGGCTGTGACGCCCGTTGTAATCTGCCTGAACAGATCGGGCGAAGATCTGGCCCATCGGGTCGCCGAGCTGTTGGGCGCGCAGGTGCACGGGCGCGAGGGGCGGGTCAATCAGGCCGATGCCTTCTTCCCCAATGCGCTGGATCACGCACGGATGCTGTTTGCGGCGGGCACGCCCATTGTCGGCGTCTGCGCGGCGGGCATCCTGATTCGTGCGGTTGCGCCGCTTCTGGCCGACAAGACGACCGAGCCGCCCGTCGTGTCGGTGGCCGATGACGGATCGGTCGTCGTGCCGCTTTTGGGCGGGCATCGCGGCGCCAACCGTCTGGCCAGCCGGATCGCGACCGAGATCGGAGCAACCGCCGCCGTCACCACGGCGGGCGACGTGTCGTTGGGCGTCGCGTTGGACGAACCGCCCTTGGGTTATCGCCTTGCCAACCCCGCAGACGCAAAAGAGGCGATGGCAGAGCTGCTTTCGGGCGCGGGTGTCTCGATCACCGGCAAGAACATCTTTGATATCGAGGACACCGGCGGAGCGGTCGAACTGGCCGTCACCGACGCTCCGGTCGACACCGGCCCAACCCGGCTCGCCTATCACCCGCAACGCTTTGCGCTGGGCGTGGGCTGTGCGCGGGGGGCCGACCCGGACGAGCTTTGGGAAAACGTATCGGCGCAGCTTGGCGCGGCCAATATTGCACCAGGCGCGATTGCCTGCGTGACCTCGCTGGACCTGAAGGCGGATGAACCTGCGATGAACGCATTGGCCGCCCGACTGGACGTGCCATTCCGCGTGTTCACCGCGCAGGAGCTTGAGACCGAAACCCCGCGTCTGGCCAACCCGTCCGACGTGGTGTTTGCCGAAGTGGGATGCCACGGCGTGTCCGAGGGCGCGGCGCTGGCTGCCGCCGGACCAGGGGCCGAACTGGTCGTGCCGAAGGTGAAAACCGCCAACACCACCTGCGCCATCGCCCGCGCACCTGAGCCCATTACTGATATGCGCGGCCGGTCGCGCGGCAAGCTGTCGATCGTCTCCATTGGACCGGGTCAGCACACATGGCGCACGCCCGAGGCCAGCCGCCTTCTGCAAGAGGCCGAGGAGCTTGTGGGATACGGTCTCTATATCGACCTGATCGGCCCGCTGGCGGCAGGCAAGACCCGCTCGGAATTCCCACTGGGTGGCGAGGAAGACCGCTGCCGTTATGCGCTGGAGCAAGCAGGCAAGGGCAGAAACGTGGCGCTGGTCTGTTCGGGCGATGCGGGCATCTATGCGATGGGGGCGTTGGTTTACGAACTGCTCGACCGCAGCGCGGATGAGAAGGGCGTCAGCGACGCCGCGCGTCGGGTCGAAGTTGTCTCGACCCCCGGTGTGTCCGCCCTGCAAGGGGCCGCCGCGCGGGCTGGCGCGCCTTTGGGCCATGACTTCTGCGCCATTTCGCTCAGCGACCTCTTGACCCACCGCGAAGACATCGTGAAACGCCTGCACGCTGCCGCCGAAGGCGATTTCGTCATCGCCTTCTACAACCCCGTGTCCAAGAAACGCCGCACCCTGCTGGCCGAGGCACGCGATATCCTGCTGACCCACCGCCCGGCAGACACGCCGGTGATGCTGGCATCCAATCTGGGTCGTCCCACGGAACACATTCGCTATCGCAAACTGTCCGAGCTTGAAGTGGACGAGGTCGATATGCTGACCGTGGTTCTGGTCGGATCGTCCAACTCTCGCCTTGCGCAGTTGGGCGAAGGCCCCCGCATGTTCACCCCGCGCGGCTATGCCCGCCGCATTGACGGAGACCTGTCATGACTGTCTATTTCATCGGCGCCGGTCCCGGCGATCCGGAACTTTTAACCCTGAAAGCGCAGCGTGTGATCGGCGAATGCCCGGTTTGCCTTTACGCAGGTTCCTTGGTGCCGCCCGAGGTCGTCGCCTGTGCTCCCGAAGGGGCCAAGGTGATGGACACCGCCGCGATGACGCTGGACGACACCCATGCCGAGATTGTCGCCGCCCACACGCGCGGGCAGGACGTGGCGCGGGTGCATTCCGGCGATCCGTCGCTGTATGGCGCGATTGCCGAACAGATCCGACGTCTGAACGCCGACGGGATCGACTATCAGGTCATCCCCGGCGTGCCTGCCTATGCGGCTGCCGCTGCCGCTCTGGGGCAGGAATTGACCATCCCTGAGATCGCTCAATCCATCGTGCTGACGCGGATGTCGATGCAATCCACCTCGATGCCCGAAGGCGAAACGCTTGAGAATTTTGCCAAGACCGGCGCGACGCTCGCCATCCACCTTGCCGTGCGCAACATGCGCGAGATTGAGCGTGTGTTGACCCCCTACTACGGCGCGGATTGCCCCGTGGTCGTGGCCTATCGGGTCGGCTGGCCGGACGAGATGTTCATTCGCGGCACCGTCGCGGATATTCGCAAGAAAGTGCGCGCCGAAAAGATCACTCGCACCGCGCTGATCCTTGTCGGTCCTGCGCTGGACCGTGGACGCGATTTTAAGGATTCGGCGCTGTATGATCCGGCCAAACCGCATGTGCTGCGTCCGGTTGTCGGCGTTGATTTGGTCGAAGATCACAATACCTGATCCATTTGATGCTTCGATGCGTATTGTTCTCATGACGGAACCAGGCACGAGGTGATGGGATGAGCGCAAAAGAAACTGCGTTATTGTTGTTTCGCGATGATCTGCGGCTGTTGGATCACCCCGCGCTGACCGCTGCCGCGCAATCGGGCCATTGCCTGACCTGTGCGTTCATTCTGGACCCGGATGCGCCTTACGCGCCCGGTGGTGCGCGGCGCTGGTGGCTTCACCATGCGTTGGACTCGCTGGCAAAGCAGTTGGCTGACCTCGGTGGGCAACTGGTGTTGCGCACAGGTGCGACGGCCGATGTATTGGCTGATCTGCGCAAGGAGACAGGCGCGACCCATATCTATTGGTGCCGACGCTACACCCCCGACGAGGTCGCCGCCGACACCGCGTTAAAGGCCGATCTGACCGCACAAGGCTGCACCGTGCACAGCCATCCCGGCAGATACCTGCTGGAGCCATGGCGGGTCACGACCAAATCCGGCACGCCGTTTAAGGTGTTCTCCCCCTTCTGGCGCGCCTGCCGAGAAGAAATCCGCACCGCGGGGCTTGGCGACCCGTTGCCGGTGCCGAAGGACATCACGTTCGCCGATGAAGTCGCTTCCGTCTCGCTTGATGAATTCGACCTGTTGCCCAAAGCGCCCAATTGGGCCGAAGGGTTCACACCGCTGTGGCAGCCCGGAGAAGAGGGCGCGCTGGACCGGCTGGATGCATTTCTGGAAGAGGGCGCGCAAGGTTATGCCAAGGGGCGCGACTTCCCGGCAGAACCGCATACTTCGCGCCTGTCGCCTTTCTTGCAATCCGGCAACATAAGCCCTCGTCAGATTTGGGCGGCGTTGGACCGTGCCGAGCATTTGGGCCAGATGTTAGGCCGTGACGCCGAGAAGTTCCGCGCCGAACTGGGCTGGCGCGATTTCGCGGCCTATCTGCTGTTTCACAACCGCGATTTCGAGGACACCGAGTTTCAGCCCAAATTTCGCGACTTCCCATGGCGCTATGACACGAACGATCTAAACGTATGGCAAAAAGGCCAGACCGGGTATCCGATCGTCGATGCAGGCATGCGGGAGCTTTGGCAAACCGGATACATGCACAACCGTGTGCGCATGGTGGTCGCTTCGTTTCTGGTGAAACATCTGCGGATCGACTGGCGTGCGGGGCGTGATTGGTTCTGGGACACACTCGTGGATGGTGATCTGGCTTCGAACGCGGCCAGTTGGCAGTGGGTGGCGGGTTGCGGCGCCGATGCCGCGCCGTATTTCCGCGTATTCAATCCGATGACGCAGGCTGAAAAATTTGACCCAGACGGGGCCTATATCCGTCAATACGTGCCTGAAATCGCAAGCCTGCCGGACAAATTTCTGGCGACACCTTGGACAGCCCCGGCGGAAGTGCTTGCTGATGCCGGCGTCGTTCTTGGCAGAACCTATCCACAGCCCATAGTTGATCACGCGACCGCCCGAAACGCAGCGCTGGAGGTGTTTAAGTCCCTGTCGAATCCATCAACGGACACCGATTGACCGACCATCAGATGGAAACCTTCACTTGACCGTTCCACTTTCCATGCCATCATGTGCGGGGTTTGGAGGTGGAACATGCTGGAATTTTTGCCAAAAGAGGTGCGCGAAGGGCTGGACGCTGCGCGCAAGAAAGACCTCAAGAAGAAAAGCAAACTTCGGATACGCGTCAACGAAGAGGTATTTCCGATTCTGGACTTTTGGGATGGCGGTTTTTCCCTCGACGCAGAACGTGCCCCGCATTTACGCGGGCTTGTTGACCTCTATGACGGGTCGCGCCACCTTTATCAGTGCCTGATCATTGCGTCCGAAGAAGAGGACGGACAGATGAAATACGAATTCAAATGGCGGGCAGAGGCGCATGACAAAGCGCCCCTAGATTTTGCGCGGGAAGAAAACGCCCCGGTCGCGCTGATTGAAGAGCATATATCGTGACGTTGTAAGCAGCCGCTTCAAGGCCGGATTTCCACCGGCGTTCCAACTGGGGTGACGGACCACAGCTCTTCGATCTCGGTGTTAGACAGCGCGATGCAGCCATCGGTCCAATCCATCATGATCGGTTCAGGTTTTTTTCGCCTGTTAGGCTGGCCATGGATGAATATATCACCGCCCGGATCGACACCCTCTTCCAAGGCGCGGGCACGATCCTCTGCCAAGGGATAATCGATGCCCAACGACAGATGAAAGGCACTTTGATCGTTGCGACGATCTATTCTGAACAAGCCTTCCGGGGTTTTGCCGTCCCCCTCAAGCTTTTTGTCGCCCTCCGGCGCGAAGCCCAGCGCAATTTGATAGGTGCGCACGGGTATATCGTCTTGAAGCAGCACCATCCGCCGTTCTGCTTTCTCGATCACAATGCGGTCAATCTGGCCGACGATCGGCTCCAGTGTTGCGGGGGGCGCTGGAGGGGTGTAGCGGTCCCAAAGGATGAAGCCCAATACCCCGACAAGAGCCAGAAGCGAAAGCCGTGAAAAGAACTGTGCCAATCCATTCATGTCGCGCATTTGTGCCAAGCGCGCCATGTGTTCAAGGAAGAACGTGAGTTGAGATTCGCGTTAGGCGGTTCTCTGCCGGTTCAAATGCTATTGCAGGTCGCTGAATGCCCGCTTCATACGCACCACCGCTTCTTCCACCCGCGCGCCTTGGGTGGCGAGGTTGAATCGCTGGAACCCATCGCCACCGGTGCCGAAGGCTGGGCCGGGGCTGACTGCGATCTTGGCATCATCGCGAATGCGGGTCTCAACCTCTTCATGCGACATGCCTGTGCCTGAAAAGTTGACCCAAGCCAGATATGTGGATTGCAGGGGCATGGATGACACGCCCGGAATGCTGTTGATGCCTTCGTCGAACAGGGCTTTGTTGCGCGCCAGATGGGCGATCTGTTCATCCACCCAAACCGCCCCTTCGGGCGAATAGGCTGCGGTGATCATCGCCACGGCCAACATGCCGGGTGCATAGTCCAGCTTGTTAAGCTGGTTGTGCATCTCGGCCCGAAGCCTGCTGTCGGGAATGATCATGTTGCCGGTGCGTTGACCGGCGATGTTGAAGGTCTTGGATGGGGCGGTCAGCGTCACCAACCGCGACCGCGCATCAGGCGCGGCGACGGCCATCGGGACGAAGGTGTTTCCGGGATAAACCAGATCGTGGTGGATTTCATCTGACACCAGCAACAACTCGTTACGGTCAGCAAATTCCGCAACAGCGCGGAGTTCGTTTTCAGTCCAGACCCGGCCCGAAGGGTTTTGCGGCGAACACCACAGAAGTATCTTTTCGTTGCCTGTCAGGCGCGATTGCGCGTCGTCCAGATCAAGCTCGTATCCGTCCCCGCTTAAGGTCAGCGGACATTCCACCACCTCGCGGTTGTTCTTCCGGACTTTATGCGCGAATTCATGATAGACGGGTGTGAAGATCACGATACCATCGCCCGGTTCGCTCCAGACATTCAGGCACAGAGCAATCGCGTTGCCCAACCCCTGACTGGTCAAGACCCAATTCGGGTCGACATCCCAGCCGTGCCGGGTCTTCATCCACCATGCGACGGCGTTCAGATACTCGGGATATTCCCAGGAATACCCAAAGACACCGTGGTCGGCGGCACGCTTTACCGCGTCAATTACACATGGGGCTGTGGGGTAGTCGCTGTCCGCGGTCCACATGGCCAACCCGTCTTCAGGGGATACGCCAAACAACTTCTCCATCTTGTCCCATTTGGACGATTTGGTGCCGCGACGGTCGATGATCTTGTCAAAACTCATGGGGTCTCCTTTCTGGTGGCACGGTAGCGGTTTGGATGTAAGGTGCAAGCCGTGTTGCGTCATGTGCGACAAGAGGTTTCACCGCTTCGTTCTGACGCAACCATTGCGCAGCGAGCGCTCATCCCCTAAATCCACCGCATGAGTATTAAACCGATCCTTATTCACCCCGATCCGCGCCTGAAGAAAGTCGCGGAGGCGGTGCCAGATTTGTCCGACGAGCTGCGCCAATTGGCCGACGACATGCTGGAAACCATGTATGACGCGCCGGGCATCGGTTTGGCCGCGCCGCAGGTGGGCGTGTTAACGCGCCTGATCGTTATGGATTGCGTGCGCGAGGATGATGAGCCTCCTCAACCAGTGATCATGTTCAACCCCGAGGTCATTCTGTCGTCCGACGATCTGAACACTTACGAGGAAGGCTGTTTGTCGATCCCCGACCAATATGCCGAGGTGACGCGCCCGAAAGAGGTTTCGGTCCGCTGGGTTGACTGCGACGGCAACGTGCAGGAACGTGATTTCGACGGGCTGTGGGCGACCTGCGTGCAGCACGAGATCGACCACCTGAACGGCAAGCTGTTCATCGACTATCTGAAACCGCTGAAGCGGCAGATGATCACGCGAAAGATGCAAAAGCTGAAACGTGAAATGGCGCGGATGTGACCCATCGCCCGTTTCTGAGATATCCGCATAAATGCCTGCGCACCGCGGCTGATCCAGTGACCGAGGTGACGGATGACACCCGCGCGATATGGGACGAGATGATCGAGGCGATGGACGCCATGCCGGGCGTTGGTCTGGCGGCCCCTCAGTTGGGGATCATGCAGCGTCTGGCGGTCGTCGATGCGTCGGACGAACGGGGCAAGGCGGTCCGGATGGCGAACCCGGAAATCCTGCACCGCTCGATCGAATTTCGCGACCATGAAGAAGCCAGCCCGAACCTGCCCGGTGTCTCGGCTGTCATAAGCCGCCCGCGCGCGGTAACGGTGCGATTTCTTAACCAGGATGGTGCAGAGCAGGAACAGGATTTCGTCGGGATCTGGGCCACTTCGGTTCAGCACCAGATCGACCATCTGAACGGGCGGATGTATTTTGACAAACTGTCAAAGGTGAAGCGCGATATGCTGATCAAGAAGGCAAGGAAACTGGCGCGATGAGGCTGGCTTTCATGGGCTCGCCCGATTTCTCGGTGCCGGTGCTGAACGCGCTGGTCAAGGCCGGGCACGACATCGTCGCCGTCTATTGCCAGCCACCCCGGCCCGCCGGGCGCGGCAAGAAGGATCGTCCCGGTCCGGTTCATGCCCGGGCCGCGGAACTGGGGCTTCTGGTGCGCCATCCGGTGTCGTTGAAGGATGCCGATGAGCAGGCGGCGTTCGCCGCGTTGAATGCTGATGTCGCGGTGGTCGTGGCCTATGGCCTGATCCTGCCGCAAGCGGTTCTTGATGCGCCCAAGCATGGGTGTCTGAATATCCACGCCTCGCTTCTGCCCCGTTGGCGCGGCGCGGCGCCGATCCATCGGGCGATCATGGCGGGGGATGCTGAGACCGGCGTTTGCATCATGCAGATGGAGGCGGGGTTGGATACCGGCCCGGTTCTGCTGCGCGAGGCGACACCGATTGATGCCCAGGAAACCACCGCTCAACTCCATGATCGCCTGTCTGATATGGGTGCGCGTCTGATTGTGCAGGCGCTGAACTACTTGCCCGACCTGACCCCAGTGCCCCAGCCTGACGAGGGCGTCACATATGCCCACAAGATCGACAAGGCTGAGGCCCAAATCGACTGGACTCGCCCGGCCATCGAAGTCGATCGCCTGATCCGAGGGCTGTCCCCGTTTCCCGGTGCGAAATGCGATTTGGGGGGCGAGCAGGTGAAGCTGCTGGCCTCGCGCATTGCGGATGGCTCGGGGGCGCCCGGCCAGGTGCTGGACGGTCTGACCATCGCTTGCGGTGAAGGAGCTGTCGAAATCCTTCGCGCCCAACGTCCCGGCAAACGTGCGATGGAGGCCGAGGATTTCCTGCGGGGTTTTGACCTGCCCGACGTGGTGAAATAGCCCTTACAATCCGGGCCGCGCCGCCCCATATTCCATTCATGCCAGTTATATTGCTGATCATCTTCGGCGCAGCCGCCGGTTTCCTTGCGACACGGATCATGGATTTGCGTACCGATGTGCCGACCACCATCGCCATTGGTGTCGCCGGGGCGCTGATCGGTGGATTTGTCCTGCGGTCGATTGCGATGATCGGGGGTTTGGCTTTCGGCTTTGTTGGTGCGGTTGTGGGTTCGATACTCCTGATCTGGATATGGCAAAAATACAAGGGCCGAAGGTAGCGCACTGCCGACAAGGGTGCTGAGGGGTTTCGCCGCGAAACGCCTTGTTTTTAAATGCTTTCTTAAGCTTTGGTTAACCAATCACAGCCAATCTGGAGATCATGGCATTCCGATTTCTCATTTATGTTCTGGCGATGCTGTTTGCGTCCGGTGACCTTGCCCACGCAGGTGCATGGCCGCGTGACAAAGGCGATACGTTCGTATCCGGGCAGGTGCGGCAGGATGCCGATACTCTGGATGACGCCCCGGTTGCCAGTGTCTATGGTGAATACGGTTTAACGAGTCGTTGGACCGTTGGCGGCAAGCTGGACTATGCGCTTGCCACCAAGAATGTCACTCAGATCAAGGCGTTTGCACGATGGCATTTTGCAGATAACGGCGGGCCATGGAAAAGGGCGATCAGTCTTGCCATAGAGGAGACCGCAGAGGATCCAAATGTCTCGCCTTCGTTTCATCTGGGGCGGCGGATCGACACCACGTTTGGCCCCGGTTGGCTGGATGCAGAATTGACTGCGACGATGTCGATCCTTGATGCACAGGTTGACTATAGCGCGTTTGCGCTGGTCGGCGTGAAACCAAACCCGCGTTTGATGATCATGGTGGCGCTGGATATCACCACGATAGACGCCGGTGCGCAGATCGACCTGATCCCGTCAGTTGCGTGGGAAATCAAGCAGGGCAAGCATCTACAGCTTGAATGGACCTATGGTCTTGATGGTGCGGTCAAGCACGAAGTCGCGGCTGGGATCTGGCTTGAATTCTGATCCAGATCAGTCCTTGAACGGTGCCATCCCGGCGCGGGCCAGTTCGTCGGCACGTTCGTTTTCGGGGTGGCCAGCATGGCCCTTGACCCATTGCCACGTCACTTGATGGCGGGCCTGAGCCTCGTCCAACCGCTGCCAAAGTTCGACATTCTTCACGGGTTTCTTGGATGACGTCCGCCACCCGTTCCGCTTCCACCCATGTATCCACCCGGTCACGCCATTCTTCACATAGGCGCTGTCGGTGACGACCGTGATCGCGCACGGTTTGCCAAGGGTTTCCAGTGCCATGATGGCAGCCATCAACTCCATCTGGTTGTTGGTGGTTTCGGCCGCGCCACCTTTCAATTCACGCTCTTTGATCACGGCACCGTTTTCATGGGCTTGCAGTAGAGCCCCCCAACCGCCGGGGCCGGGATTGCCGGAACACGCGCCGTCGGTGAATGCGAAAAACTCAGCCATGGGCCGGACCTGTCAGCGGCTCGAAACCGGGCAGCGCACCAGTCCGATTCAGCCAGTCGCGTATTGCGGAGAAGGGCGACAGATCAAACCCGCCCCGATCTTCGGCCGTGTGGGTGTAGGAATAGAGCGCGATATCCGCGATGGTCGGTGTGTCGCCTGCGAACCAGTCCTGCCCCTGCAGCCCGTGTTCCATCAGGTCCAGAATGCTGTTCCCCGACACCAGCAACTCTTCCAGAAGCTCTGGCGTCGCCTCGTCCGCCAGATGGGGATAGCTCCGCAAAGATGCGCGCACCGCGATGACAGGTTCATGGCGGTTCTGTTCAAAAAACATCCACGACAGCATACGAGCCTGGTCCAACGGATCGTTTGGAATCCATGATGTGCCGCTGGCCAGATACCACAAGATGGCATTGCTTTCGCTAAGCACCTCGCCCGTTTCCAAATGCAGCGCGGGCACTTTGCCCAAGGGCAGTTTGCCTTCGGTCTTCGCGGTCTGTAGTTCGGGTGATTGGGATTCACAGGGGATGTGATGATATGGCCGACCCAGCAACGCCAAAAGCAGCCGCACCTTATAGCTGTTGCCGGAACTGGGCATGGAATAGAGGGTCAGCATTTGCGAGGTCCTAAGATCGGCAAGGGGTCAGGCGGGTTCACGCAACACGCGCGGCACTTTGAATTCGACATTCTCTTGTGCGGTCTCCACCCGTTCGACAGTGACGTCATAGCGGTCACGAAATGCGTCAATGACCTCGTCGACCAGAACCTGCGGGGCGGACGCTCCGGCGGTCAGGCCAACCGATTTGATGCCTTCGATGGCGCGCCAGTCAATCTCACTTGCCCGCTGCACAAGCATGGCATAGCTGCACCCGTTGGCGCGGGCCACCTCGACCAATCGGCGCGAGTTCGAGCTGTTGGGCGCACCGATGACCAGAAGCGCGTCGACCTTGGGGGCTACCGCCTTTACAGCCTCTTGCCGGTTGGTGGTCGCATAGCAAATGTCTTCTTTATGTGGGCCAACGATCTGCGGGAAGCGAGCGCGCAAGGCGTCAACCACACCAGCGGTGTCATCGACAGACAGGGTGGTCTGGGTGATATAGGCAAGTTGTGCGGGATCGCGCGGGGCTAGGGTGGCCACATCTTCGGCGGTTTCGACCAACAGCACCTCGCCTTCGGGCAGTTGTCCCATCGTGCCGATGGTTTCCGGGTGACCCGCATGACCGATCATGACCATTTGCAAGCCGTTCTGGTGGTGGCGCTCGGCCTCGATATGCACTTTGGAGACAAGCGGGCAGGTGGCGTCGACAAACACCATCTCTCGGCGGCTGGCTTCGGCGGGCACGGCCTTGGCAACACCGTGGGCCGAGAAGATGACGGGGCGATCATCAGGCACTTCGTCCAGTTCCTCGACAAAGACGGCCCCTTTGGCGCGCAGCCCATCGACGACGAATTTGTTATGCACAATCTCGTGGCGCACATAGATCGGCGGGCCCCATTTTTCGATCGCCATTTCGACGATCTTGATGGCGCGATCCACACCCGCGCAGAACCCGTTCGGCGCGGCAAGGTAAAGTGTAAGAGCGGGCTTGGTCATGGCATCCTCCGATGCGGGGAGGGGTACGCATTTTACGCGGCAAGGTCCAGTCGGAAGCGGTACCAGACACGGAAATGTAAAAGGCCGGGATCGTGCCCCGGCCTTTTAGGTTCGTTCAAATGACTGGTTCAGTCCTCGGACCGTTCGGGCCGGTCAAACTCGCGTGGGGGGCGTCCGATCACGTCTTTCAGCTCTTCCAGCTCGATGAAATTGTCGGCCTGTCGGCGCAGTTCGTCAGCGATCATCGGGGGTTGGCTGCGGATGGTCGATACCACGGAAACGCGGACACCCTGACGTTGCATTGCTTCGATCAGCGGGCGAAAATCGCCATCGCCGGAGAACAGGACCGCGTGGTCGATATGGGGTGCAAGTTCCAGCGCATCGACGGTAAGTTCGATGTCCATGTTGCCTTTGACCTTCCGCCGACCCATTGAATCAGTGTATTCCTTGGCCGGCTTGGTCACCATCGAGAAGCCGTTGTAATTCAACCAGTCCACCAGTGGGCGGATCGGCGAATATTCCTCGTTTTCCAGAAGGGCCGTGTAATAAAACGCGCGAAGGAGCTTGCCCCGTCGCATGAATTCCTGGCGAAGTAGTTTGTAGTCGATGTCGAAACCCAGCGATTTGGCGGCCGCGTAAAGGTTCGAACCATCAATGAACAGCGCAAGCCGTTCGTCCCGATAGAACATAATAATTCCTTTCCAATTCGCTTCGCCGAACAATCCCGTGAGTGGTAATAAAGAAATCAATCAACGAAGAAACACATTTGCAATCTAGGGAAACCATACGGTGCCGCAAGCAATTAATTCACATGTAACCTGTCCAAAAGTGCTGGTTTCATTAGGAAGTAACGCGACGTCAAGGCGGCGAGAGTCAGCGAATATTATACACGATGCGGTTGAACATCTGGCAGCACGAAAATTTAGAATCACCAGCGTCAGTCGATATTATAGCACGCCTTGCTTTCCAGCCGGTGCTGGTCCCGATTTTGTGAATGCAGCCGTCGGAATCGATACAGACCTTTCACCAAACGATCTGTTGTCTGCGCTGCATCAGATTGAAGCAAAGTTTGGCCGCGAACGGCCATCACGTTGGGCTCCGCGCACTTTGGATCTGGACCTGATTGCTTATGGTGACCAGATTTTGCCCAACGAATCCGTGCTGACACACTGGATGAGCTTGCAGCTGGCGGAGCAGAAGGTTCTGGCCCCCGAGCAACTGATCCTGCCTCATCCGCGGATGCACGAGCGCGCGTTTGTGCTGATTCCCCTTGCCGATATTGCCCCCGATTGGTGTCACCCGCTGATTGGCAAGACAGTGAAGGAGATGGTTGATGACCTGCCTGATGAAGAAAAAAAGGGCGTTTCACCCTATTTGTTCCCGTAGATCTGGCCTGTTTTTGCTTGTAACCCGCGGGCAACGGCCCTAGATAGGCGTTTCACATCCCCTTGCAAGGAATGGAGTTTGATCATGGCCCGCGTGACGGTTGAAGATTGCGTAGATAAAGTCCCGAACAGGTTTGAGCTTGTAATGCTCGCCTCGCATCGTGCCCGAGAGATTTCGGCCGGTGGCCAGATCACGGTCGACCGCGACAATGACAAGAACCCTGTCGTTGCGCTGCGCGAGATTGCGGATGAAACGCAAACCGCCGACGAACTGCGCGAGCGTATGATCGAAAGCCATCAGACCCAGATTGAAGTTGACGAGCCTGAAGAAGACAGCATGGCTCTGTTGATGGGGGCTGAAGCTGCTGACAAGCCGGCCGAGGATGATCTGTCCGAAGAAAAGCTTCTGCGTGCTTTGATGGAAGCGCAAGGCCAGGGCTAACGGATCAAAGATCCCCGCGGGGTGGCGGACCGGATGAACGACCTTCCAGATCTTGACCTTGATCTTGATGGGCTGATCGAACGGATCCGCCGCTATAACCCCAAATCCAATCACGAATTGATCCGCGCGGCGTATGAATACGGCGCGCGTATGCACGATGGACAGACCCGCCATTCTGGCGAGCCTTACTTCACCCATCCCTTTGCTGTTGCCGAAATTCTGGCGGATATGCAGCTGGATGATGCCACGATTATCACCGCACTTTTGCATGACACGATCGAAGACACCCGGTCGACCTATTCGGAAGTGACCAAGATTTTCGGGGTCGAGGTGGCAGAGCTGGTCGATGGTGTGACCAAGCTGACCAATCTTCAGCTCAGTTCGTCCGAGACCAAACAGGCCGAAAACTTCCGCAAGCTGTTCATGGCGATGTCCAAGGATCTGCGGGTGATCCTGGTCAAGCTGGCGGACCGACTTCACAACATGCGCACGATCCGCGCCATGCGGCCCGACAAGCAGATTCAGAAATCGCGCGAAACCATGGACATCTATGCCCCGTTGGCGGGTCGCATGGGGATGCAGTGGATGCGCGAGGAATTGGAAGATCTGGCGTTTCGCGTGTTGAACCCCGAGGCGCGGAACTCGATCATGCGGCGGTTTCTGCGGTTGCAGAAGGAAAGCGGTGATGTGATCGAAAAGATCACCGGCGACATCCGGTTGGAGCTGGACAAGGCAAACATCACCGCCGAGGTGTTCGGGCGCGCCAAGAAGCCGTTTTCGATCTGGCGCAAGATGCAGGAAAAGAACCAGAGCTTCTCGCGCCTGTCGGACACCTATGGATTTCGGATTATCACAGATAGCGAAGCAGACTGCTATCGCGTGCTTGGCGTGATCCACCAACGCTGGCGCGCCATTCCGGGCCGGTTCAAGGATTACATCAGCCAGCCAAAATCAAACGGCTACCGCTCGATCCATACGACTGTATCGGGTCGCGATGGCAAAAGGGTTGAAGTTCAAATTCGCACCCATGCCATGCATGATGTAGCCGAGGCAGGCGTCGCCGCGCACTGGTCATACAAGGACGGCGTGCGGGCCGAAAACCCGTTCGCGGTTGATCCAGCCAAGTGGATTTCATCGCTGACCGAGCGGTTTGAAGCTGCTGAGGATCACGACGAGTTTCTGGAACACGTGAAGCTTGAAATGTATCAGGATCAAGTGTTCTGCTTCACCCCGAAAGGCGAGGTGGTGAAGCTGCCGCGGGGGGCGACGCCTTTGGATTTCGCCTATGCGATCCACACGCGGATCGGGGACAGTTGTGTCGGGGCCAAGGTCGACGGCATTCGCGTGCCGCTTTGGACCCGTATCAAAAACGGCCAGTCGGTCGAGATCATGACCGCAGAAGGGCAAAGCCCGCAAGCCACTTGGATCGACATCGTCGTGACAGGCCGCGCAAAGGCGGCCATTCGAAAAAGCCTGCGTAGCGTGGACCGTGAACGGTTCGTGCGATTGGGTCGCGAGCTTGCGCGCGTCGCGTTTGAACATGTTGGCCGCAAAGCGACCGAAAAGGCGCTGGCGACCGCGGCCAAACAACTGCGTCTGGATGACGTCGACGAATTGCTGGCGCGAATGGGATCGGCCGAGCTACAGGCGCGCGATGTCATTGCAGCACTGTATCCGGAAAGTGTTGAGGCCGAAGCCGAGGTTGATGGCGATTCGGTGGTGGTTGGTCTTGAAACCGGGCAGGATTTTGCCCGCGCGCAGTGTTGCCAACCCGTGCCCGGCGAACGCATTGTCGGGATCACCTATCGCGGTAAGGGTGTGATGGTCCACACCATCGACTGCGATGCTCTGGCCGATGTGGCCGAGGACAGCTCCCGATGGGTCGATCTTCATTGGCATTCCGGTCAGCACCCGGCGATTCATACGGTCAGCATTAACCTGACCATTTCGAACGATGCGGGTGTTCTGGGGCGGATTTGCTCGCTGATTGGTGAGCAGAAGGCCAATATCTCGGATCTGAAGTTTCTGGACCGAAAACCTGATTTCTACCGCCTACTTGTTGATGTAGATTTGCGCGATATTGAACATTTGCATGCCATTATGCTGACATTAGAAGCAGATAGTGATGTTGCCGATGTTCACCGACATAGGGACATCGCCCGTAAACCGTAGCCTGCCAATTTCGGCCGAAAGGGACCATCCGTGTTCAAGAGAAATCCGCGCTCATACCTGCGTATCATTGCGGAATTCTTCTATCCACGGGGCGGATGGTATCGGGCGTCGCAATATGTGATCCACCGCATTCGGCGTTTGCCCGATCCGGCGCACCGGATTTCGCGTGGGATTGCAGCGGGTGTTTTTGCCTCGTTCACGCCATTTTTCGGGCTTCACTTTCTGACCGCTGCCTGTTTGTCGTGGATCATTCGCGGCAACGTGTTGGCGTCATTGCTGGCAACCTTTGTCGGCAACCCGATAACCTTCCCGCTGATTGCGGAGCTTTCGGTCAATCTGGGCAACGCAATGCTGGGCCAGCCTTCAAGCGTGCATTTGCCTGAAATTGCCGCTCAGTTCGCGGCGGCCACGTCTGATTTCTGGTTGAACATGAAAGCGCCGTTTACCGATCACGTGGTCGACTGGTCGCGGATGTCGGCGTTTTTTCATCGGGTTTTCCTGCCCTATCTGGTGGGCTGCATCATTCCCGGCATTGTGGCTGGCACCATCGGGTATGCGTTGTCCAACCCTGTGATCCATGCCTATCAGCGACGTCGCATCAAGAAGTTGAAAGAGCGGTATGACAAGCGTCTGAAAGCCGGACGAGACAAGGCTGGCGAAGCAAAGGAAAAACCGTAAGACTTGGCGCGCCAACAGATTGCATTGAACAAAGGGGCGTGACATGGCCAACCAGACGAAAAAACTGCGCTTGGGCGTGAATATTGATCACGTGGCGACAGTGCGAAACGCGCGTGGCTCGGCGTATCCCGATCCTGTGCGTGCGGCCCTTCTGGCCGAACAGGCCGGGGCCGATGGCATCACCGCGCATCTGCGCGAAGATCGGCGGCACATTCTGGATGACGATATCGACCGGCTTATGGCCGAACTGTCGGTGCCCTTGAATTTCGAATGCGCCGCAACGGACGAAATGCTGGACATCGCGTTGCGCCACAAGCCCCATGCGGTGTGCCTTGTGCCGGAAAAACGAGAAGAGCTGACCACCGAAGGCGGGCTTGAGGTCGCACGGCAGGACAACAAACTTGCCGAATATATCACCCCGCTCAGGGACGCCGGTTGTCGCGTGTCGCTGTTCGTCGCGGCCGACCCTGTGCAGATCGAAGCCTCCGCGCGGGTGGGGGCTGCGGTGGTCGAGTTGCACACTGGTGCCTATTGCGATCTGCACGCCGAAGGCCGGTTTGACGAACGTGATGCCGAGCTTGCGCGTTTGCGCGACGGGGCGGCGCTGGCGCATTCGCTGGGGCTTGAGGTGCATGCAGGTCACGGATTGACCTATGACACCGTGAAGCCAATCGCCGAAATGCCGGAAGTGGTCGAGTTGAACATCGGACATTTCCTGATTGGCGAGGCAATCTTTCGCGGCCTGACTGACGCCATGGCTGAAATGCGCGGCCTGATGGATGAGGCGCGGGGATGAAACGTTCGCCGCGCCCGCGTCGGAGGTCTTGATGATCCTTGGCATTGGCACCGATCTTGCAAATATCGAGCGCATCCAGGGAACGCTGGAACGTTTTGGCGACAGATTCCGCAAACGTGTGTTCACCGAGACGGAGCTGGGAAAAGCCGCCCGCCGCCGGGATGAAGCCGGAACTTTGGCCAAGCGCTGGGCGGCGAAAGAAGCGTGTTCCAAAGCTTTGGGCACCGGGCTAGCCATGGGGATCTCGTGGCGCGACATGGCGGTCAGTAACCTGCGCACGGGCCAACCCGTAATGACCGTGACAGGTTGGGCCGCCGACCGGCTTGCCGAGATGACGCCAGACAGGCACGAGGCGATCATTCACGTGACGTTGACCGATGATCACCCATGGGCGCAGGCCTTTGTGGTGATCGAAGCGCGACCGGTGGAAAAGCCGTCAGCTTAACGCGGCAGCGCCTCCTCAAAACTTGACACTTCCCGCGCATCCGCCCATATCGCCACACATCCCCAATGGGCTGGCAACGATCAGTCCGATGAAAGAGGCAGACGTGAACATGGCAGAAAAGAAACAAGATGGCATCTTGGAAACGATCAAAACGATCTTCTGGGCGCTGATCATCGCCGGTGTGTTCCGCACGCTATTCTTCCAGCCGTTCTGGATCCCCACCGGGTCGATGAAAGATACGTTGCTGATCGGTGACTTTCTGTTCGTGAACAAGATGGCTTATGGCTATTCACGCCATTCCTGCCCGTTCTCGTCCTGCCCCATCTCGGGTCGCCTGCTGGGGTCCGAGCCCGAGCGTGGCGATGTCGTGGTGTTCCGCCACCCGTCACTTGGCACCGACTATGTGAAACGCCTGATCGGGCTGCCGGGTGACAAAATTCAGGTCAAAAACGGCATTCTGTTCATCAACGGTGAAGAAGCCAAACAGGTGCCCGACGGCACGTTCGAGGAAATCAAACAGGCGCAGGGACGTTTTGCGACCTTCCCGCAATGTTCCAATAGCCCGGTCGGGCAGGGTGGAATCTGCATCAAAGAAAAAGCCATTGAAACACTGCCCAATGGTGTCTCTCACTCGGTTCTGAACGTTCGCAACACGCGTCTGGACAACACCAATGTGTTCACGGTGCCGGATGGCGAGTATTTCTTCATGGGTGACAACCGCGACAACTCGACAGACAGCCGCGTCAGCCCGAATGCTGGTGGTGTGGGCTTTGTGCCTGCAGAATACCTGCTGGGTCGCGCGGATCGCATCATGTTCTCGGCAGCAGGCAAACGGTTGTTCTTCTTTTGGACGTGGCGCTCTGACCGGTTCTTCAAGGCGATCGAGTGAAGCTGTCCAGCGATCTTCAAGCCTTTCAAGGCCGTATCGGGCATGTGTTTAACGATCCCGAACTGTTGATCCGCGCGCTGACACACGGGTCGTTTTCATCGGCCACACGACCTGACAACCAAAGGCTGGAATTTCTGGGCGACCGGGTGCTTGGCCTTGTGATGTCTGAGAAATTGTTGCGCGACGACCCCGACGCGCCCGAAGGCACGTTGGCCCCGCGCTACAACGCGCTGGTGCGCAAAGAAACCTGCGCGGATGTGGCACGGCAGGTAGACATCGGCGCGGTGCTGAAACTGGGCCGGTCCGAGATGAAGACCGGCGGGCGGCGCAAGCAAGCCCTGTTGGGTGACGCGATGGAAGCCGTGATTGCTGCGGTCTATCTGGATGCCGGGCTGGATCAGGCGAGTGAGATGATCCTAACGCTGTGGGGCGACCGGATCGACAAGGTCGAAGATGACGCACGTGACCCCAAGACCGCATTGCAGGAATGGGCGCAAGCGCGCAAGATGCCCCCACCGACATATATAGAAACCGCGCGCGAAGGGCCGGACCACGCGCCGGTGTTTACGATCAAGGCCGAACTGTCGAACGGACGTTCTGCTAATGCCACGGCAAATTCAAAACGCGCTGCCGAGCAAGCGGCCGCCCGCACGCTGCTGAAGCAGTTGGAGAGCAAGACATGACAGACCAACCGCATCGCGCCGGATTCGTCGCCCTGATTGGGGAACCCAATGCCGGGAAGTCGACACTGACGAACCTGATGGTCGGGGCCAAGGTCTCGATCGTGACGCATAAGGTGCAGACGACGCGCGCCCGCATCCGGGGTGTAGCGATCGAGGGCGACACCCAGATCGTGTTTGTGGATACGCCGGGCCTGTTCCAACCGCGCCGCCGACTGGACCGCGCGATGGTTGCCGCTGCGTGGGGCGGGGCAGCCGATGCCGATATAACCGTGCTTCTGGTCGAAGCCCATCGCGGTGTGACCGAAGGTGTTGAGCGTATTCTGGAAGGCCTAGAAGAGATGGGCAAAGGCCGCACCGTCGCCCTTGCCATCAACAAGATCGACAAGGTGAAGGCCGAGGTGCTGCTGGCTTTGGCCAAGGATCTGAACGATCGTTATGATTTTGCCGAAACCTTCATGATCTCGGCCGAGAAGGGGCATGGGGTGCCTGCCTTGCGCACGTGGCTGGCAGAACATTTGCCGAAGGGGCCATGGCTTTATCCCGAGGACCAGATTGCCGATCTGCCCATGCGCATGATCGCCGCCGAAATGACGCGCGAGAAGCTGACCCTGCGCCTGCACCAGGAGTTGCCCTATCAGCTGACGGTCGAGACCGAGAACTGGGAAGAGCGCAAGGATGGGTCGGCCCGTGTGGACCAGATTATCTACGTTGCGCGGGACGGTCATAAGGGAATCATTCTGGGCAAGAAGGGCGAGACGATCAAAGCCGTCAGCCAATCTGCCCGCGCCGAGTTGGAAGAGTTCATGGGGCGTAAGATCCACTTGTTTTTGCAAGTGAAAGTGCGACCGAACTGGCTGGACGAAAAAGAGCGTTACTCTGAGATGGGACTTGATTTCAAGGACGGTAACGCTTGACGCGGCTGACCGCCGATCTGTGGGTCGCGGCCTATCTGACGCGGTTGCGCCTGTCTGACATACCGGCCTTTATCACCCGCAAGGGCGACGCCACGGCGGGTGCTGTTCTGGTGAAGATGAACACACTGGACGGGCAGGCGGTGGCGTATCAGCGCAGTTTCGATCTGATGACCGGAGACCGTTGCTGGGTTGCTTTGGCTGAAGGTGACGAAAGCGACGTTGACGCGGTGCTGGAGCGACAGAAAGGCTTTGATCCCGATCTATGGGTGATCGAGGTTGAGGATCGCAACGGGCGGCATCTGTTGGACGAACCGGGTTTGTCGGACTGATCCCATTGCCAACAGCGACTTGCCCGCTAGTCTGACTGCAGGAGGGTGACAGGCATGGATTGGCGGGATCAGGGCGCGCTTTTGTCTGTGCGCAAACACGGCGAAACCTCGGTAATCATTGATGTGTTCACCGAAAAGCACGGCCGCCATGCAGGCGTGGTGCGTGGCGGCACCAGCCGCAAGATCGCTCCAATTTTGCAGCCCGGCGCGCAACTGGATGTCGCATGGCGGGCGCGGCTGGAAGAACATATTGGCAGCTACACCGTCGAACCCTTGCGCAGCCGTGCGACGGTCTTGTCGGATCGTACCGCTCTGGCTGGTTTGAACGCGGTCACGTCGCTTTTGACGTTTTCCTTGCCTGAGCGCGAACCACATCCGCAGCTTTATCAGCGAACGCAGGCGATGCTCGACCTGCTGGGAACGAACGAGGCATGGCCGACAGCCTATCTGAAATGGGAGTTGGCGTTGCTGGATGATCTGGGCTTCGGGCTGGATCTGGCATCTTGCGCTGTCACCGGATCGATGGAGGATCTAGCCTATGTATCCCCCAAAACCGGACGCGCTGTGTCGGCAGAAGCAGCGGGTGAATGGGCGGACCGCTTGCTGCCCTTGCCGCCCGAACTGTTGGGGGCAGGCAGTGGCGCACACAAAAATGTACTGGCTGGGCTTCAGACAACCGGCTTTTTCCTAACGCGTTGGTTGGCACATGCCTTGGGTGACAAACCCTTACCTGAACCACGCGCGCGCCTAATTGACCGCCTGAAGCGCGAGGCGTTACCGGGGTGAAGAAAGTCGGTCAGCGTTGAGCCAAGAACACCATCTGCCGACCAGCTTCGTTCGACATGATCAACATGTCGCCTTGCGCCTCGATCTGGCGCATCTGCGTCAGCGCGGTGAAATAGCGGCTTTCTTTGTCCAAGGCGTCGCAGGCCATACGGGTCGCGGCGATGGGGCCAATTTCAAACCACGGGTATGGAGCTTTTTGCTCGCTTGAATATCTGTTGCAGGGCGCTTGTCCGACAATCTGTCCTTGATCCGGGAAAGAGATCGTTGCGTCGGCGTCGAAGGGTTTGCGATCAATCTCAAGCAGCTTCCACACGGCCTTTCGGTCCGCATAGCCCGAAATCGTTTCATCCTTGCATCCCATCAAGACAAGGGACGCGAGCGCGGCGGTGATGAGCAATGACTGTTTCATGCGCATAACTTACGCCTGAAGCGTCGAATTGCCAACGTGATTAAGCGTCGCGCAAAGCAAGAATTGCAGCCATAAGGGTAGACATGGCGTTTTTATTGCCTGTGGCATCGGTTGCGGATAGTGCGTCCATTCCCACAAACGAACTGTAAATAATCCGCGCGAAATCGGGATTTGTCAGATCCAGTTCGCTTAAGATTTCCTCTAGCATTGCGATCCGTTTTTGATCAACACGCTGTACATAGTCCGCCGCCAATGACTCACTATATGCCCACGCACGGATTGCAGTTTCTGGCAGGCCACGTTTGGCCTTCGGATCGCTTGAAGCCGCCATGTCACCGAGTTGATAAAGCCGTTTGACCGGATCGTCACCTTCCGAGAGCGCGTACGTGATTGCGGCAAGTGCCTCGTCTTCCCAGGTTGAAAGAAGCCGTTTGTGGAAATCAGGAACATCCTTGAAATGCCAGTAAAAAGAACCCTTTGTCGTTCCCAGGGCGCGGGCCAGCGGCTCGGCTTTCAAGGCCTGGGGGCCCTTTGATGTCAGGGCTGCCAGCCCTGCCTTGATCCAGTCATCCGCCTTCAAGCGCGGTTTCTTTACGGGCATATTCCGGTCCAATGATATGCATACGATAGCGTATGGTGAATTGAGTCGCATGAAAAACATACGCTACCGTATGTATGCCTGCAACCCAACTCACACGCTCATGTCCCGGTGTTAGCCCAACAGGCGACGTGCAATCACCTGTGCCTGAATTTCAGCCGCGCCTTCAAAGATGTTCAGGATGCGGGCGTCACACAAAACGCGGCTGATTTGATATTCCAGCGCGAAACCGTTGCCGCCGTGAATTTGCAGTGCGTTGTCAGCGCAAGACCACGCCACGCGTGCGCCAAGCAGCTTTGCCATCCCGGCTTCCAGGTCGCAGCGTTGGTCGTGGTCTTTTTCCCATGCCGAGAAATAGGTCAGTTGCCGTGCCACCATGATCTCGACCGCCATCATCGCCAGCTTGTTGGCGACGCGCGGGAAGTTGATCAGGGACTTACCGAACTGCTTGCGGTCCTCGGCGTATTGCATCCCGATTTCCAGCGCATTCTGGGCCACGCCGATGGCACGGGCGGCGGTTTGGATGCGCGCGGCTTCGAATGTTTTCATGAGTTGTTTGAAGCCTTGACCTTCTTCGCCGCCAAGCAAGTTTTCGCCTTTGACCTTGAACCCATCGAACCCAAGTTCGAATTCCTTCATACCGCGATAGCCCAGCACTTCGATCTCGCCGCCCGTCATACCTTCGGTGGGGAAAGGGTTGTCGTCGTCGCCGGGTTGTTTTTCAGCCAGGAACATCGACAGGCCACGGTGATCGGTGGACGCGGGATCAGTGCGCGCCAGAAGCGTCATCACATGGGTGCGTGCGGCGTGGGTGATCCAGGTTTTGTTGCCCGTCACCTCGTAATCGCCATCGGCGTTCTTGACCGCGCGGGTGCGCAGGCTGCCAAGGTCGGATCCGGTGTTGGGTTCGGTAAACACAGCGGTGGGCAGGATCTCGGCTGACGAGATTTTCGGCAACCAGTGTTCTTTTTGCGCGTCTGTGCCGCCGGCAAGGATAAGTTCTGCCGCGATCTCGGACCGGGTGCCCAGCGAGCCGACCCCGATATAGCCGCGGCTGAGTTCTTCAGATACGACCACCATCGACGCTTTTGACAAGCCCATACCACCGTATTCCTCGGGTATGGTCAGGCCAAAGACGCCCATTTCGGCCAGTTCCTCAAGAATTTCCATTGGGATGTATTCATCCTTCAGGTGCCATTCATGCGCGTTGGGAACGACGCGGTCATCGGCATAGCGACGGAAGGTTTCGCGGATCATTTCAAGTTCATCATCCAGCCCTGACGCGCCAAAAGTGGCGTGGCCAGCATTGTCGCGCATCAGGGCAACCAGACGTGAGCGGGCGGCTTGGTTGTTGCCTTGGGCGATCAATGCGTTGATCGCATTTGTGTCCAGCGCGGATGCGTCAATACCCATATCCGACAGGCGCGCCATCTCGTTTTGGCTCATCATGATTCCGCCCTTGATCTGGGCGAGGTATTCGCCGAAGGCGATTTGCAGGATCAGTTTCTCCATCTCGCCCAGCTTCCCGTCGTCATTCAGACGACCGGCCCAGGCGTTCATCTGACGTAGGCTTTCGGTATAGGTGGCAAGCCATGACAGGGCATGGGCGGCGGACTGATGTTCTTCCAGTTTTGCGCCCGAGATCCGATCACCTTCTGTCACCATATCGCGGACGGATGCCTTGGCCGCGTCAAACACGGTTTCGACCGGCGCCAGGGCGTCAGCGGAAAGGGTCAAAAGATTGTCGATCAGAGCGCCTGTCATCACTGTCTCCTGTCACAGTCTAAGCCGGGATTCGGCTGGGTCTTTCGCGTCTGCAGAGAAATAATCACTTTGCAGGTGCAGCGCAATTAAAATACGCCAGATATGGTTAAAACGAACAAAAGTGACGCAGTAATTTACCTGCTGCACCACCGTTCGGGCTTCGATAGAAAGAAGGGAACGCGCATATCGTTACGGAAACACATTGGGACTATTGACCGAAATACCGCAGTTGACTCTGCTTCTTGCCGCATTTGTCGCCGTGTTTGCCGGGTTCGTAAAGGGGGCTGTCGGATTTGGAATGCCCCTTATCATGATCTCGGGTCTGGCCACCATGCTTCCAGCTGAACAAGCCTTGGCAGCGTTGATCGTGCCGACCGTGGTGACAAACGGGTATCAGGCGTTCAGGCAAGGGATATTGGCCGCGTGGCAGGCGGTGGGAAAGTTTCGTGTCTTTCTGATCGCGCTTTTGATCTGTCTCACCCTCAGCGCCCAGCTTGTGACGGTGCTGTCTCAAGCCGCGTTGTTCATTTTAATCGGCGTGCCGGTGGTGGCGTTCTGCTTGATGCAACTGAGCGGGTGGAAACCCATGCTTCACCCCGAGCATCGCAAGCGGGATGAAAGTTTGATCGGTGCCTTCGCAGGCCTGTCGGGTGGGTTGTCCGGGGTCTGGGGGCCGCCGACCATCGCCTATCTGACCGCCATCGATACGCCGAAGTCCGAACAGATGCGGGTGCAGGGGGTGATCTATGGCGTCGGTGCTATTGCGCTTTTTGCAGCGCATATCAAGTCCGGGGTTCTGAATGCACACACATTTCCCATGTCGATTTCCATGCTGTTTCCTGCCCTGATCGGGATGGCGCTTGGCGGCGTGTTTCACGACCGTATGCCTCAGGCGACGTTCAAACGGGTAACGTTGATCGTGCTGACGGTTGCGGGTCTGAACCTGATCCGCCGGGGGCTGTGGGGCTAAGTTGAATGCAAAACGCACCCCGGAAACCGAGGCGCGTTTCTAAGCATTCTGTGCCGCAGATCAGCCGATGGCGACGGCTTTCACGTCGTCGTCAATATCGGCCTCATACTGAACGAAGTTCTTGGCAAACATGTCGACCAGTTTCTGAGCTTGCGCATCATAGGCGGCGGCGTCCTGCCATGTGCGGCGGGGGTTCAGAAGCAGGTCTGGCACGCCTTCCACAGTTACCGGCACTTCGAAGCCGAAATTGTCGTCCTTTCGGAATTCCGAGTTCGCAAGCGATCCGTCCAGTGCGGCGGTCAGAAGCGCGCGCGTCGCGCGGATCGGCATCCGCGACCCGGTGCCGTACGCGCCACCGGTCCAGCCGGTATTGACCAGCCAGCAGGTTGCACCATGCTTGGCGATCTTGTCACGCAGCAGTGCGCCATATTCAGCGGGACGGCGCGGCATGAAGGGCGCACCGAAACAGGTCGAGAAGGTGGGTTCCGGTTCGGTCACACCCTTTTCAGTGCCCGCCACTTTCGACGTGAAACCCGACAGGAAGTGGTACATCGCCTGTGCCGGTGTCAGCCGCGCAATCGGCGGCAGGACGCCAAACGCATCACAGGTCAGCATGATAATGTTCTTCGGATGCCCGCCCACGGCGGTTTTCGACGCGTTCGCGATATAGTGCAGCGGATAGGCGCAACGCATGTTCGCGGTCAGGCTGTCATCTTCGAAATCCAACTTCTTGGTTTCTTCGTCATAGACCATGTTTTCGATGACGGTCGCGAACTTCGTGGTGGTGGCATAGATTTCCGGCTCGGCCTCGGCCGACAGGTTGATGGTCTTGGCATAGCAACCACCCTCGAAGTTGAAGGTGCCAGTGTCCGACCAGCCATGTTCGTCATCGCCAATCAGCGTGCGCTCGGGATCTGCAGACAGGGTCGTCTTGCCGGTGCCTGACAGGCCGAAGAAAATCGCCGTGTCGACGGGGTTTCCAGTGGCGTGGTTGGCCGAGCAATGCATCGGCATCACGCCTTTTTCCGGCAGGATGTAGTTGAGCAGTGTGAAAACCGACTTTTTGTTTTCACCCGCATATTCAGTGCCGCCGATCAGGATGATCTTGCGATCAAAGTTCAGTGCGATGACGGTTTCCGACCGACACCCGTGTCGCTTGGCGTCCGCCTTGAAAGAGGGGCAGTTGATGATTGTGAATTCGGGGTCGAACTCATCCAGTTCTTCGCGGTCGGGGCGGCGCAGCATGTGTCGAATGAACAGGTTGTGCCAAGCCAATTCGGTCACAAGACGTACGTCCAGCCGATAGGCCGGGTCTGCCCCGCCGAACAAGTCTTGCACGTAGTAATCCTTGCCCTTCATGTGCTCGAGCATGTCGTCATAAAGGGTGTCGAATTTGGCCGGGTCCATCGGTGGGTTGTTTTCCCACCATATATGCGGCTCGACGCTGGGGGTTTTGACAACAAACTTGTCCAAGGGCGACCGGCCCGTATGTTTGCCGGTCGTGACCAGGAAGGCGCCGCCTTGGCCCAGGCTTCCCTCGCCACGCGCAAGCGCGGCTTCGATCAGATCAGGCTCCATTAAGTTGTAATAGACATTGCCCAGCCCCTTGATGCCTTGATCTTCCAAGCGGCGTTCTGGGTTCACCCGTCCAGTGGTCATATTTTGCTCCTGTCGCCGGTCCGTCATTTACCAACGTATTTAGGGTTCACATGAGACCGCGTGACACCCGCCACGCGCGCCAACCCTCATGTGAACGAGGGCCGGTAATCGCGCTATAGCATGGAGGCTTTCAAATGGAACAGGTCGCTTTAACGCAGTTAGCGCAACCAAGTGCTTGTTTGCGCAATCATGTTGCGCGCAGAGCCGTTGCAAAGTGCGGTAAATTCGCCAGCATTTTGATCAATTCACGCGGCAGACAGGCGCGTATCCTCTCGATTCGCAGTTACATATTGATTCGCCAGACCGAAAACAGGACAATGGCGCAAAACAAAATAAACATGAGCAGTGTAAGGAGACCCCTATGTCGAGAATCGCTTTGGTGGACGATGACAGGAACATCCTGACTTCCGTCGCGATCACTCTCGAGGCCGAGGGCTTCGAAGTTGAAACCTATAATGATGGCCAAAGCGCGCTTGACGCGTTTATGCAGCGCCTGCCCGATATGGCGGTTCTGGACATCAAGATGCCCCGGATGGATGGGATGGACCTGTTGCAGCGTTTGCGGCAGAAAACCAAGACCATGCCGGTGATTTTCCTGACCTCGAAAGACGATGAGATCGACGAGGTTCTGGGTCTTCGCATGGGCGCAGACGACTATGTAACCAAACCGTTCAGCCAGCGACTTCTGGTGGAGCGCATTCGCGCACTGTTACGACGGCAGGAAGTGATCGCCAAGGATGACGCCGGCGATGTTGAAGAAAGCAAATCGCTGGTTCGCGGTGAGTTGACGATGGACCCTTTGCGCCATGCCGTTACGTGGAAAGGCAATGATGTATCCCTGACCGTGACCGAGTTTTTGTTGCTTCAGGCATTGGCTCAGCGTCCCGGCTTTGTCAAAAGCCGTGATCAGTTGATGGATGTCGCCTATGACGATCAGGTCTATGTCGATGATCGCACCATCGACAGTCATATCAAACGGCTGCGCAAGAAAATGCGGACGGCAGATGACGATTTCTCGGCAATCGAAACGCTGTATGGCATCGGTTACCGGTATAACGAGGAATAACGCCGCGTGCGTTGGACAAGATGGTGACAAAGGTGAAGGACACCAAAGCCACAACCCGAAGCGATCTTGTTCTGGGTGAAGATTGGGTCTCGCCAAGTGGTGAGATGGATTTTGAACTGCGCGACAAGCGGGCGCAGCGCGGGCTGATTTCGATCAATCGGTCACCGCTGGCGCGCAAGATCATCACGTTCAATTTGCTTGGGCTTGTCGTCCTTGTGGCGGGGGTTCTGTATCTGAATCCGTTTCGTGACAGTTTGCTGATCCAGCGTGAACGCGGATTGATCGTAGAGGCTGAACTGATCGCCGATGTGTTCGAAGCCCAGCTTGAACAGGCCATTGAAAACCAATCGAATACATCGCCCGATCTTCTGGATGCGCCTGCCCCAGAAGGAGAAGTGGCGCCAGAGGTCGTGGTGCCTGTCGCGCCTGACTTCGCTGAAACACTGTCTGATTTGCAGCTACCAGTAGGCTTGGAAGTCTTTGTCTTCGACGCAAACGAGGCGCTATTGGCGCGATCCGTCGGAGTTCCGCCCGCCGCGCCAACCCCGGTCGACGGATTGAGGCGTCAGGTCGGGTCGACCATTATCACGGACCTTTTGAATGCCGTATGGGAAGGTGTGTCCGGTATTGTCGCCAAGGGTGATGGACAGTCCCTGCCATTGGACACCGAGGTGATGGCGCGGACGCTGTATCCTGGTGCCATGAACGGTGCGACGCGCGTATCCAATGGTGTCGATGAAAACGGCGGCACGGTTTTTTCCGTGGCGACGCCGATCTTGCAAAACGGTGTTCCGGCGGGTGTGGTGGCCATTACCAGTGCTGCTGGCGAATTGGACCTTCTGGTGCGAGCTGAGCGCGAGCAGTTGTTGCAGATGTTCGTGATCGCGATCCTTGTGTCGATCGGGCTGAGCCTTGTACTGGCCTCGACCATCGCCAACCCGCTCTCTGATCTTGCCGCCGCCGCCGAATTGGGTCGGGACAAGGATCACAACAGCGTTCGGACCGGTCGGGTTCGCATCCCGGACCTGACGGCGCGCCCTGACGAAATCGGCCGCCTGTCTGGCGCGCTGCGCGGAATGGTGGCTGCACTGTATGACCGAATTGATTCCAACGAACAGTTCGCCGCCGATGTGGCGCACGAGATCAAAAACCCACTGGCCAGTCTGCGATCGGCTATTGGCACGCTGCGTCTGGCCAAGAAAGACGAACATCGCGGCAAGTTGTTGGATGTGATCGATCACGATGTGCGCCGGTTGGATCGTTTGGTCAGCGATATTTCGAATGCATCCCGGCTGGACAGCGAGTTGGTGAAGGAAGAGGAAGAAGAGTTCAACCTTCTGAAGATGCTTCGTAACTTGACTGAGTATTTGGGCAATGAAGGCAGCGACAAAGGTGTCGAATTCATCACCGATCTGCCACCTGATCCGATTTTCATTCGCGGGTTGGAAGCCCGTCTGGCACAGGTTTTCGTGAACCTGATCACCAATGCGCTTAGCTTCTGCGACGAAGGCGATGCAATTCGTGTCTGGGTGCGACGGCGCGAAAACCGTGTGCTTGTGGTGATTGAGGATACCGGCCCCGGAATCCCCGAGCAGGCGTTGAACAAGATTTTTAAACGCTTCTATTCCGAACGCCCCGAAAGCCAGTTTGGCAACAATTCAGGACTTGGACTGGCGATTTCAAAGCAGATCGTCGAAGCCCATGGCGGCGTGATCTGGGCCGAAAACATTCGCCCGACCGATGCGGATGTAACCTCTGATCCACTAGGCGCACGCTTCGTTGTTGGCCTTCCAGTGTGATCGAAGAAGGGTCTACGCAGCCGCTAGGTTGTCACGCGACGACGATTGCCGTTGGTGATGCGGCGGCGATGTTTGTCGGTCCGTCGGGGTCGGGGAAGTCGTCGCTGGCGCTTCAGATGATCGGGCTGGGGGCGAAGCTGATCTCGGATGACTATAGCCGGATCGATGTGAGGGAAGCGGGTGTGTTCGTTCTGGCCCCTGACCGCCTGCAAGGCGTGATTGAGGCGCGCGGCGTCGGTTTGATCAATGTCCCATGGAAAGCATCGGCGCGACTTCAACTGGTCGTTGATATGACTAGAGATGAGGCGGAGCGACACCCCGGATCACGGCGGCTCACAAATATTGGCGGTTGCGATATCGACCTTGTTTTGCGGGTTGACGCGCCTTACTTCGCATGTGCGCTATACCACCTGTTGAAATCCGGTAGGTATGACGAAACAAGCTAGGTAATGAAGATGACTGACGATAAAACCAACACGGGACAGAAAGTGGTTCTGGTCACCGGCCCTTCCGGCGCCGGACGAACCACGGCCATCCGTGTGCTGGAAGACATCGGCTATGAGGTCATCGACAATTTGCCGCTGTCGTTGATTGGCCGGGTTCTTGGTGGCCCTGCTTTGGATCACCCGCTGGCGCTGGGCGTCGACGTGCGCAACCGCGACTTCTCGACCGAGATGATGTTGCAGGTGATCGAAGATCTGCGCGAAGATGATCGCCATGCTGTCGAGGTGCTGTATCTGGATTGTTCGCGAGATGTTTTGATCCGCCGCTATTCGGAAACCCGGCGCCGCCACCCGCTTGCACCTGCAGAAACACCAGATCACGGCATCACCCGCGAGATAGAGCTTCTGGCACCTGTGCGTGGGCGCGCGGATGTTCTGATCGACACGTCAGACCTGTCGCCGCATGACCTGAAAGAAGAGCTTATGCGATGGCTGTCTCAGTCAGGTGCGGAGAACCTGGCGGTGTCCGTTCATTCGTTTTCATACAAGCGTGGGGTGCCGCGTGGGCTTGATATGGTGCTGGACGCGCGGTTCCTGCGCAATCCGCATTGGGAGCCGACGCTTAGATCGCTGGATGGGCGTTCTAATGACGTTGCAGACTATGTTGCCAAGGATCCGCGGTTTGACGAGTTCTTCACCCGTGTTGCCGAGCTGGTCGAGTTTCTGATACCTGCTTACGGCGACGAAGGGAAATCGCATCTAGCCATTGGTTTTGGGTGTACCGGAGGGCAACACCGATCGGTTGCCCTGACGGAAAGATTGGCGAAGACGCTTGCAGACAAGGGTTGGCAAGTGTCAATTAGACATCGGGAATTGGAACGTCGAGCCGATGCGGGGCCGACGTCGAAGCAGTTGGGGTAACGAGCGTGATCGGCATCGTGATCGTCGCGCATGGCGGACTTGCAAGGGAATACCTTGCCGCTGTCGAACATGTTGTCGGCAAACAACCCGGTGTGCGTGCCATCTCGACCGATGCTGAATGCGATCGGGCCAACAAACAATCTGAAATTGCAACCGCCGCGGATGCCGTCGACGAGGGTGATGGCGTTGTGGTGGTGGTCGATATGTTCGGCGGTTCGCCCGCCAACCTGTCGCTTCCTGCGTGCTGCAAAGCCGACCGGAAGATCCTGTATGGGGCCAACCTGCCCATGTTGGTAAAGTTGGCCAAGACCCGACATCTGCCGATTGAAATGTCCACAAGTAAGGCACTTGCAGCCGGACGGAAATACATCGACTGTATTGATGGTATACAGGAGTTGTAGTGTATGAGCACGAGCCGCGAATTGGAAATCATCAACGTCAAAGGACTGCACGCCCGTGCATCGGCCAAATTCGTTGATACAGTCGAAAACCATGACGCGACCGCGCGCGTATCCAAAGACGGCATTGATGCCGAGGGGGATTCGATCATGGGCCTGTTGATGCTTGCAGCATCGCAGGGCACCAAGATTCACGTCGAAACCTCGGGTCCGCAGGCGACCGAGCTGATGACGGCACTGGCCGAACTGGTTGAAGACAAGTTCGGCGAAGGTATGTAGGGCGCGTGTCGCGGGTTCAATATGGGACAAGACGTCGTGAATAACGCAGACAGCGATATGGTCGAAAGCAGTCAGGAAGGCCTGTCCCACGATCAGTATGACCGTCGCAACCTGACCTATGCCAATTCCCTGAACAATCCGATCCAGTCCTATGTCATCCGGGTCGTGGAATGGTTCACTGGCAAAATCTCGATCCTGAGGATGGTCAGAAAGCTGGAAAAGCGGGGCGCACCGAAGGGGCAAGCGTTCTGGGGTGCGTGTCTGGACGTGATGGGTATTCGTGTCGAAACACCTGACGATCAGCTGCGAAATATTCCACCCGAAGGCCCCGTAATAGCGGTTGCCAATCACCCGCACGGATTGGTGGACGGGATGGTATTGGCCGAACTGATTGGACGTCGTCGTCAGGATTACCGCATCCTCAGCCGCTCGGTTTTAGATGGGTTGGATGAGGTGGCATCGTCCTACATGATTCCTGTGCCGTTTCCGCACGATCCGGAAGCCCAGCAAAAGATGGTCGAAATGCGCGCCCAGACCATGGCGCATCTGAAAGCCGGTGGGCTTGTTACGTTGTTTCCATCTGGTGTTGTTGCATCGTCGGACACCCTGTTTGGTCCGGCGATAGAGCGGGAATGGAATGTTTTTACCGCGCAACTGATCCGGCGGTCGGGCGCCAAAGTGGTGCCGATCTATTTCCCAGGGTCCAATTCGCGCTGGTATCAGATGGCCAACCGGCTGTCAGCCACGATGCGACAGGCCTTGTTGCTGCACGAGATCGTCAGAAGCTGCAACCGCCCGCAAAAGCCGGTGATTGGGCCGGTGCTGTCGGGTGTGGAAATGGAACGGCTGCACACAGACCCGCGTGGCTTCATGGGATGGCTGCGCACCCATACTCTGGCGTTAGGAAAGCCACGCGACTAGTCGAGTCGCCACCACACGTCACCGTGTGGGAACGGGTGTTTCACCACGATAGTCATAAAACCCACGTTTGGATTTCCGACCAAGCCAGCCAGCTTCGACATATTTGGTCAAAAGCGGACAGGGGCGGTATTTCGTATCCGCCAATCCGTCATGCAGCACGTTCATGATTGCAAGGCAGGTGTCCAATCCAATGAAATCCGCCAGTTCCAGCGGTCCCATCGGATGGTTCGCACCAAGTTTCAACGAGGTGTCGATGCTTTTGACCGAGCCCACACCTTCGTAAAGCGTATACACCGCTTCGTTGATCATCGGCATAAGGATGCGGTTGACGATGAATGCGGGAAAATCCTCGGCGCTGGCGGCGGTTTTGCCAAGCCGGTCCACGACATCATGGCAAGTCTTGAACGTTTCCTGATCCGTCGCGATACCGCGGATCAGTTCAACAAGCTGCATCACCGGAACCGGGTTCATGAAGTGAAACCCCATAAACCGTTCCGGACGGTCTGTGCCGCTAGCCAGTCGCGTGATCGAGATGGACGAGGTGTTCGAGGTCAGAATGGTGTCCGGTTTCAGATGCGGCAAAAGCCCATCAAAAATTTTCTTCTTCAGAGCTTCATTTTCGGTCGCGGCCTCGATGATCAAATCGGTTGCACCGATGTCTGGCAGCTTCATGGTGGTCGAGATCAGGCCCAACGCCTTGTCCCGATCCTCGGATGAGATCGCCTCGCGAGCGACCTGCCGCTCCATGTTCTTTGCAATGCGCGCCATGGCCGCATCCAGACTGTCCTGACTGATGTCGTTCAGACGGACTTCGTAACCGGCCAAAGCCATAACATGCGCGATGCCGTTGCCCATCTGTCCGGCACCCACAATGCCAATCGTCTCGATGCTCATCTGATCCCTTTCGTTGTCTTGCGCCAGAGTATGCGGCTGCGCGTCGGGGGCGCAAGGGTTAAGCGCGCCCTAAGAAAATTAGCTGCATTTGAGGATTAGCCAAATGAAAACCAGTTTATGAGAATCATCGTCTCGGGTGAATAATATTGGAGTGGGTGGAATGGCTTACGATACCATGGGCAAGGGTCCCTTGAACTATCAGCTGTGCAGATACGGGACGTCAAAAATCCTGTTTCGTGGACCGAAAAAAAAGCTGGCGGCGCCGTACATCGCGGTTCTGGGTGGGACCGAGACTTTTGGAAAGTATCTTTCGCATCCCTATCCTGAATTGTTGCAATTGGAACTTGGAACACAAGTCGTGAATTTCGGCTGCCAGAACGCGGGAGTGGACGCGTTTTTGCATGATCATGGGCTGTTGACTCTTGGCAATCGGGCGAAAGCCACCGTGCTGCAAGTGCCCGGCGCGCACAACATGTCGAACCGGTTCTATTCAGTTCATCCGCGACGCAATGACAGGTTTTTGCGTGGCTCGAACCTGTTGAAGGAACTGTATGGCGAGGTTGATTTGACCGAGTTCAGTTTTACCCGCCATCTTCTGACGGCTCTGCACGATGTCTCGGCCGACAGGTTCGTAAAGATCGTGGAAGAGCTGCGAACGGCGTGGGTTGCACGGATGAAACTGCTGATCGCAAAGCTGGAATGCGAGATCGTGCTGCTGTGGTTGGCCGACCATCCGATCAGCGAAGGCGCGCAGGGTGGGATCAATGGGTCAGATCCATTATTTGTTGATCAGGACATGATGCAGGCTATCGCGCCCTTTGTAGCCGAAGTCGTCGAAGTCGCGGTATCCCCTCAGCAGCAGGAGGATGGGCGGCGTGGATTGGTTTATGCTGATATGGAGGAGCCGACTACGCGTGATATGCTGGGTTCGATCGCGCATCGAAGAACCAGCCGGGCCCTACATGACGCGATTGATCGTCTTCGGTAGGGGGACGAAAAAGGCCCACCAAGATGGCGGGCCTTGATCAATTCAGGTTGTTTTGGCGTCAGAGTTTTTCGGTCAGTGCAGGCACGGCGTCGAACAGGTCGGCAACCAAACCGAAATCGGCCACTTGGAAGATCGGGGCCTCTTCGTCCTTGTTGATTGCGACGATTATCTTCGAGTCCTTCATCCCAGCCAAGTGCTGAATGGCGCCTGAGATGCCGACGGCGATATACAGGTCCGGGGCGACGACCTTGCCGGTCTGGCCCACCTGCCAATCGTTCGGGGCATAGCCCGAATCGACCGCCGCGCGCGAGGCACCAACGGCCGCACCCAGCTTGTCGGCCAGTTTCTCGATCAACGCGAAGTCGTCTTCGGAACCCACGCCACGGCCACCGGACACGACAACGCCAGCCGACGTCAGCTCGGGCCGGTCGCTTTCGGCAACCTTGTCTTCGACCCATTCCGACAGGCCGGGGTTGTCCGCAGCCGATACTGTCTCAACCGAAGCCGAACCACCTTCACCAGCCGCATCAAAGGTCGAAGTGCGGAAGGTTATGACCTTCTTAGCATCTGACGATTTAACGGTCTGAACGGCGTTACCAGCATAGATCGGGCGCTCAAACGTGTTGGCATCCACCACACCGGACGCGTCCGAGATCACCATAACGTCCAACAACGCGGCCACGCGGGGCATCACGTTTTTGGCGTCGGTGGTGGCGGGCGCAACGATGTGCTCGTAATCGCCTGCCAACGACACGATCAGCGCTGCGGTTGATTCTGCCAGACGATGACCCAGCGAGGGATCCTCGGCGACCAGCACCTTCGACACACCGTCGATTTTCGCGGCAGCGTCCCCGGCCGCGGCGGCAGAAGCACCAGCCGCCAGAACGGTCACGTCACCCAGCGCTTTCGCGGCGGTGACAGCCTTGGCGGTGGCGTCCATCGCCAGTTCGCCGTTGTTGACTTCTGCGAGAAGAAGAACAGCCATTATACAGCCCCCACTTCTTTAAGTTTCTCTACCAGCTCGTCGACCGAACCCACGATGATGCCGGCGGCACGCGCGGCAGGTTCAGCGGTCGAAACGATCTCAAGGCGCGGCGTGACATCGACGCCGTAATCGGCGGCGGTTTTTTCGTCCAGCGGCTTTTTCTTCGCCTTCATGATGTTGGGCAGCGAAGCATAGCGCGGTTCGTTCAGGCGAAGGTCGACGGTGACGATGGTCGGCATCGAGACCTTGATGGTCTGCAAACCGCCATCCACTTCGCGAGTCACAACGGCCTTGTCGCCCTCAATGTCCAGCTCAGAGGCGAACGTGCCTTGCGACCAACCCAGCAGGGCTGACAGCATCTGTCCGGTGGCGTTCATGTCATTGTCGATGGCTTGCTTGCCGGCCAGAACCAGGTTCGGTTGTTCTTCTTCAACAACCTTCGCCAGAATCTTGGCGACGGCCAGCGGTTCGATGTCGTTATGAACATCGTCAGCGGCAACCACCAGAATGGCGCGGTCAGCACCCATCGCCAGCGCGGTGCGCAGGGTTTCCTGGGCTTGCTTTACGCCGATCGACACGACGACGATCTCTTCAGCCTTGCCGGCTTCTTTCAGTCGGATGGCTTCTTCGACGGCAATCTCGTCAAAGGGGTTCATCGACATTTTTACGTTTGCAAGATCGACACCGGATCCGTCCGCTTTCACACGAACCTTCACGTTGTAGTCGATCACCCGCTTCACAGGCACAAGCACCTTCATTGGCGTGTCTCTCCCAATTAGGCCCCGGATGGGGCGGTCTCAGTTCCCCTCCCGTTTACCGGGTCGAGGGCGCTGAAAACAGCGCAAAATCGTCACGTTCTGTCCAAAGGACGCCGCGTTTTTTGCTTTTGACGGGGATTCGTTACAAGAATGTTTCTGCTGTGCGGCTATCAGGACCTTTTGCGTCACTATGGGAACGAAGTGCATATTGACGGGGAATCGGTAAGGAGCGTTCAAAATGCAGACAGAAATGAAACCACTTGAGGTCGTAGATGCGCCGATGCGGACCGTAGTAGGTACGACAAAAACCTATGACATGCAATCTCGCACGGCCATTCCGGCGCAATGGCAAGCGTTTTTCCAAGCGGACCACCAGATTGAACAAAGCGTCGCAGGCGCAATGTACGGGATTTGTGCCGACTCAGATTCCACCGGCACCTTTCAATATACTGTCGGACAGGAAGTGACTAACCGGTCTGCAACGTTGGCGCCTGACCTGTGCAAAGTGGAATTGTCGGAAGGGCGATATGCCGTGCGTCGGGCTTTTGGTCCTATGAGCGAGCTGCCCCAAGTCTTCGACCTTGTTTTTAACAAGGATTTGCCAGCCAAAGGGCTAAAACAACGCGACGGCGCCTGCTTCGAACGCTACCCTGATGATTCACGCAACAGCGCAGACGTGATGGCCTATGAAATCTGGGTTCCGGTTCAGTGAAGCGGCAAAGCGACTTAGCGGTTCGCCCCCGGTACCCAAAGGACGTCTGACCTGCCGTCGTCATTTGCGATACGTGCAGCGACAAAACACCAGTCCGAAAGGCGGTTCAGGTATTTGATTGCGGCAGGGTTCACGTCTTCCTGCGAGGCCAGTTCTGTGGCCAAGCGTTCAGCGCGGCGAGACACAGTGCGTGAAAGGTGCAGATGGGCAGACAGGGCTGACCCACCGGGCAGGATAAAGCTGCGCAGCGGCTCCAGCGCCTTGTTCATCGTGTCAATTTCGGCCTCCAACCGGTCAACTTGTTCCTGCGCCATACGCAGGGGCGGGTGTTCAGCCTCGGCATCCTTTGCCATTTCAGGGCGGCAGAGGTCGGCGCCAAGATCGAACAGGTCGTTCTGGATGCGCGCAAGGGCACCATCAATGTCACCATCGGCATGCTGTCTGGCCAGCCCGATCGTGGCATTGGTTTCGTCCACGGTGCCATAGGCCTCGACGCGCAACGAATGTTTGGCCACCCGCGATCCATCGCCCAGTGCGGTTTCACCTTTGTCACCCGTACGGGTATAGATTTTATTCAGAACAACCATTAGCTGTTACCTCCGCGCAGCCAGACAAACAAAAGGATCAGTGCGATGGCAATGGCCTGCGCCGCGACGCGCCACCGCATCATCTTGTTCGAGTATTTCCGCGACGTCTCGCCGCCGATGCCGAATGATCCGATGCCCAACATCAGAACGATAACCACGGCGCCACAGGCCACTGCGACAAGTACAAATAGCGGGTCGTCAAACATGAGGTTTCCTCGGTTTCAGTTCTTGATCAGATAGCCCTGCAAGGTGAAAATTGCGAGGGGCAATCGGTTGAGGCTAACCATTCGGTGTCAAACGGTCCCCCATCCGTGTCGACAGAAGACGCCGGGCAATCCCTGCGATACGCGTCGCGGTGGTGACGTAATAGCGCGGTTGGGGTTTGTGGCTTTCCAATGCATGTATCAACTTATCCGTGACGGCAGAAGGCGGCAGTTCGAACCGATCGGGCGTACCGCTGTCATCATACAGCCGTTCGCGCAGCTTGCGATACAACCCGGCACGCGGGCTGTTTTCCCAGTCAATCCAGCGTTCGAAATGCGGTTGTGCATTCTGGCGGATCTTCGTAGTGATCGGACCGGGCTGGATCAGGATCACCTTGATCTTCGTGCCCCGCATCTCAAGCCGCAAGGTGTCGGTCAGGCCCTCTAGCGCAAATTTTGATGCCACATAAGCGCCGCGCCATGGCATTGCGGCAAAACCCAGAACGGAGGAATTGTTCACGATGCGCCCATGGCCTTGTGCCCGCATGATGGGCAGGACCAGACGCGTCAGGTGGTGATAGCCAAACAGGTTCGTTTCAAAGATAAATCGCAACGCGTCGGTGGGCAGGTCTTCGACAGCGCCGGGGATGGCGAAGGCGCCGTTGTTGAACAGCGCATCCAGTGTACCGCCAGTGCGGGCGGTGACTTCCGCGATGGCGGCGTCCATGCTGGCTTCGTCCGCGTGATCCAACAGGAAGCTTTCCAGACCTTCGGCGCGCAGACGCTCGCAATCTGCTTCCTTTCGGCAAGTGGCAAAGACTCGCCAGCCGCGCTTGGCCAACGCATGGGCCGCGACATATCCGATACCGGATGAGCAACCGGTTATCAGAATGGATTTTTTCGTGGTGGTCATTTGGCGATCCCTGTTCTGCGCAGACAGCACTAAGTCGGGAGAGCAGGGTGGGGTCAATAAAAAACGACGCGAGCCAGTGATCGGTCGCGTCGTGATTGCAGACTTTTAGCTTTTGGGACGCGGCTAAAGTTGCGGCACCAGGAATTTCGACGACATAAAGCCGCGAACGCCGGTGTCGATCACTTTAATCTGGCTCCAACCGCTGTCGGTGGTGCCCATGTGATACACCTCGGTCCCGCGGGTCAGCTTTGCGACGACGCCATGGCTGGTTGATGGTCCAGCGCGCATATTTACCGTCGAGCCGCTAACGAAGACGGTTGGAAATGCTTCGGTAGCCAGGTTCGCAGCTGCGGGCGTCGGTGTGGCGATTTTCGATGCCATCTGCCGCGCCGCCGCTTCTGCCAATTCAGCAGGTGATTGCGGTGTCGATGCACTTGCCAGCGTGACAGGAATGGCCATCAATCGCGCCGGGGTTGCCGCGTCCGGTTCTGCAACGGTGGTCGCCGCGTTTGCTGTTGCAATGATCTCACCTTCTGCGGTTTCAGGTGATGCTGAAATTCCCAGATCAGGTGACGCGGACACCGGTACAATCGTATCCTGTGCGATGGTCGGTTCGCGCCCAATACGATCTACGGGCAGATCGCTATCCCGTCCGAAATGGACCATCGCGACGCCAAGCACCCCGATCGTCAGGCAGCTAAGTTTAATAATTCCCACAATTTTCCCCTTTAACCATTTACTTGTGACGAGATCTTTTTGATCTTCTGTTCAACTAATGAATGCTGACCCCTGCGCAGTTCCAAATGCCGGCCCCCACCGACAGGATTGAAACAGGAGTTCGTCTTTCTGGTGTAAAATGAACACCGTGTCATGCAAAATATCAGGGGAAAGATCGTTATCCTTTCCCACAGTAGCTTTACCCTTCCCACAGCACTCGATACACAACAATTATGAACGATTTGACCGATGACAGCAATAAAAAGTCCCTTTCCGTGTCCGAGCCTTTGCGCCGGGCGATTGGGGATCGTTATCTGACCTATGCTCTGTCGACCATTATGCACCGGGCCTTGCCCGACGCGCGCGATGGTTTGAAACCGGTGCACCGTCGCATCCTTTACGCGATGTCGCGGCTAAAGCTGGCATCCGGTGGCAAGTTCCTGAAATCGGCAAAGATTTCCGGCGATACGATGGGGGATTTCCACCCCCACGGCGACGCTGCGATCTATGACGCGATGGCGCGTTTGGCACAGGATTTCGCAGTGCGTTATCCGCTTGTCGACGGGCAGGGCAACTTCGGCAATATCGACGGGGATAACCCTGCGGCAAGCCGTTACACAGAGGCGCGGATGACCTTCGTCGCCGAGGCGATGTTGAACGGGTTGGACGAAAACGCCGTCGATTTTCGCGACAATTATGACGGTCGTCTGACCGAACCGGTGGTTTTGCCCGCCGAATTTCCGAATCTGTTGGCCAATGGCTCGTCCGGGATTGCGGTGGGTATGGCCACCAACATTCCGCCGCATAATATCGCCGAACTGATCGACGCCTGTTTGCATCTGATCAAAGTGCCCGATGCGCGCGATGATACGCTTCTGAACTATGTGCCGGGTCCCGATTTCCCGACCGGTGGCGTGATTGTCGAGCCGCGCGAAAATATTGCGCAAGCCTACCGCACCGGGCGCGGGTCGTTCCGTCTGCGCTGCAAATGGGAGGTCGAGGATCTGGGCCGCGGTCAGTGGCAGATCGTCGTGACCGAGATTCCGTATCAGGTTCAGAAATCCAAACTGATCGAGAAGATTGCCGAGTTGATCCAGACCAAGAAGGTCCCGATTCTTGGCGATATTCGCGATGAAAGTGCCGATGACGTTCGGATCGTGCTGGAGCCGAAATCCAAGAACGTGGATGCAGAGCTTCTGATGAACCTGATGTTCCGCAACTCGGACCTTGAGACGCGGTTCAGCCTGAATATGAACGTGCTGATCGATGGTGTGACGCCCAAAGTGTGCTCGATGAAAGAGGTGCTGCGCGCGTTTCTTGATCATCGTCGCGACGTGCTTCTGCGTCGCTCGCGCCACCGGATGGAGAAGATCGACCACCGGCTTGAAGTGTTGGAAGGTTTTATCGTTGCCTTCCTGAACCTTGATCGCGTGATCGACATCATCCGGTATGATGACGACCCGAAAGCCGCGTTGATGCGTGAAGACTGGGGCCGCGATCATGTCCGCGCTATGAACGAGGCGGATTATGTCAGCCCCGCGCTTGGCGAAGGCGAATTGTCTGAGGTTCAGGTTGATGCGATCCTGAACATGCGCCTGCGCAGCTTGCGCCGCCTTGAGGAAATAGAACTGGTGCGCGAGCGTGACGCACTGATGGAAGAACGCGCGGGGCTTGAGGATTTGCTGGACAGCGAGACCCTGCAATGGGCTAGGATTTCCGACCAGTTGAAAGAAACCAAGAAGCTGTTTGGCAAGGATTACGAAGGCGGTGCCCGCCGCACCCAGTTTGCCGAAGCGGGTGAAGTCGAAGACGTGCCGCTGGAAGCGATGATCGAGAAAGAACCGATCACCGTTGTCTGCTCGCAGATGGGCTGGATTCGCGCCATGTCGGGTCATATCGACCTGTCGCGCGAGTTGAAGTTCCGCGACGGTGATGCTCCACGCTTCGTGTTCCACGCGGAAACCACGGACAAGCTGCTAGTCTTCGATTCGAACGGCAAATTCTTCACGCTGTCGGCAGCAAACTTGCCGGGCGGGCGGGGCATGGGCGAACCTCTGCGTCTGATGGTTGATCTGCCGAACGAGGCCGAGATCGTCGATCTGTTCATTCACCAGCCGGGACGACGACTGCTTGTCGCCTCGACCGAAGGGAACGGGTTTGTCGTCAACGAAGATGATGTTCTGGCACAGACCAAGAACGGCAAGCAGGTGCTTAATGTGGGCGATGCCCGCGCCAAGATATGCAAGCCGGTCGAAGGCGATCATGTCGCGATCGTGTCTGAAAACCGCAAGTTGCTGGTGTTCCCGGTCGCTGAGATAAACGAAATGACGCGCGGCAAAGGTGTGCGGCTTCAGAAATACCACAGCGCACGCGGAAAGCAGGGTGTGCTTGAACTGGACGGTGGATTGTCAGACCTCAAAACCTTTGACTTTGAAGTTGGTCTGTCATGGCCTGCCACAGGCGACCGAACCCGGACCGAGGCGGACATGTCGCCGTGGCTGGGCAAACGCGCAGGCGTTGGTAAAACCCCGCCGCATGGCTTCCCACGTGATAACAAGTTTGACTGACCTATGCCGCCTGCCAGTCTGAGCATCACCTATTCCGGGCGCAAAGGCCCCATGCTGGGGCTGGCGCTCAGAACCGGCATTTTGACCATTCTGACGCTTGGCTTTTATCGGTTCTGGGCCAAAACCCGACTGCGCCGGTATTATTGGAGCGCCATCCGCCCCGGTGGAATTCCCTTGGAATATGTGGGTGACCCGCTGGAAAAGCTTCTGGGATTTCTGGTCGCTGTGGTGTTCATGGCGTTCTACATCGGGGTGGTGAACCTGCTTCTGATGTATGTCAGTTTTGCGCTGCTCAATGGCAATGTTGCGGCCTATCTTCTCAGCCTTGCGGGTTTGGCTCCCATCGTTTTTTTCGCGCAGTATCGTGCCCGCCGATATATCTTGGCGCGCACCCGTTGGCGGGGCATCCGCTTCGGCTTGGAGCCGGGCGCATGGGGATATGCGTGGCGGGCCATGGTGCATTGGGGGCTTGCCATTCTGACACTTGGGCTGGTCTGGCCAATGACCACACTTTGGCTTGAAAAATACAGAACCAACCACACCTATTTCGGCGATCTGGCCTTCGTGCAAGGCGGGGGGCGCGGGATGTTGTTTGGGGCGATGAAACACATCTATTACCCGCTTGGCTTGTCCGCGATTGCCGCAGGGATGGCTGCCGCGTTTGAAAACCCGGCTTGGATTGCAGCATTCGTGCTGACAGTGCCGTGGTTTGTCTATGGTTTGGCTTACTGGCGTGCTGACAGTTTCAAACGCATGACCGAGACGAAAGAGCTGGGCGCCATGCGATTTCGCACAGCCCCACGACCTTGGACCATCGTCGGCATTTATGCGCTGGGCTGGTTTTTGATTTATTTGGTCTTCACGGGATTAGCGCTCATCGGCACCGGGATTGTTCTGGCGGCGGTTGGCGGTGTGGGATTTGATATCGAGAACCCCGAGCAATTTGAAACATTGTTGGCTGCGGGCACCCCCATTCTGGTCTTTGTATACTTCGCGATCTTTCTGGGATATCGCGCCATGACACACGCGTGGATCACCTTGCCCATTGCAGCTCATTTCGCAGAGGTGACGCAAATCCTGAACGCCGAGGATTTGCACCAGATATCTCAACGCGACCGGGATGAGTTTGCCGAGGCGGAAGGATTTGCCGAAGCATTGGATGTGGGGGCGGCGATTTGACCGAAACACAATCTCACGCCCCCACGTTTGCGGATTTTGTTGCGGGTGAGCGCGCCGTCCTAACGCGCGTGTCGGTGCGTTTACTGGCTGATGGGCTTGAGCTTGTGCAGCCGAATGGTCACTCTATGATCTGGCGCTGGGCGGAATTGCGAGCCGAACCCGATCAAGCCGACAAGGACGTGCTGGTGATCAGCCGGTCCGGCGATAAAGTGGCACGGCTTTATCTTCGCGATAAGAATGTTGAGGCGCAGCTTCGAAGCAGCGCGCCACATCTGAAAGAACGCGACCGGGCGATTTCGATTTCCAAGCTGATGGCGTGGGCTGGTGGCGCTGCAGCGTCCGTCGCAGCAATCATATTCTTGCTTGTCCCGATGATGGCCGCACAATTGGCCGTCATGTTGCCGCCTGAGGGCGAAAAGGCATTGGGGGACACCACATTTGAACAGATTCGATATGCGTTGGACGAAACAGGACTGGTTGGAACCCCTATCTGTGAGGCGCCCGTCGGGAATGCTGCCATGCGGGCCATGTATGATCGGCTGAACCCCTCTTCCGATCTGCCTTATGACATACAGATTCACATTCTGGATCACGACATGGTCAACGCGTTTGCCCTTCCGGGCGGGCGCATTGTGTTTTTCCGAGGGTTGATCGAACAGGCCGAAAACCCGGAAGAGATTGCTGCTGTTCTGGCCCATGAAGTCGGCCATGTCGTTAATCGTGACCCGACCCGCGATGCGCTTAGGTCGGCTGGATCGCTGGGTGTTCTTGGTCTGCTATTTGGTGATTTTGCGGGCGGGACGATTGCGCTTTTTCTGGCCAATCAGCTGATCAATGCGTCCTACAGCCAAACGGCCGAGGCTAAGGCAGATGACTATGCCCATGAATTGTTAGATGGCGCAGGCGTGTCGCCCGCGGCGTTGGGTACGATGTTTGAACGGTTGGTGGCAGAGCATGGCGACGCCGAGGGGATCGTGGCGCATTTCATGTCGCATCCACAGATGGGCAAACGGATTGCTGCGGCGCAGGCGGCGGTTGTGGAAAGCCGGACCTACGGATCTGTGCTTGATGCCAGCGCTTGGCGCTCCCTTCAAACGGTTTGCGATGGCTCATCGGCGTTGCAAGCTGACGAAGGTTTGCCAGACAAGAAGGCTTGGCCGGGCGACGACTAGGCCGATGTTAAAAGGTCTTGCGACGCCTCGGGGATTCCCAAATGAAACAATCGCGCCTTTCCGACCAATGCAAGCTACGGAAGCCTTGATTTTCCCGCCGTGAACGAGTAGTCAGCGCGCGATATTGAACCCGGGTTCGGCGAAACCCCATCAGACACAAGGCTTATGGCACATGGCTAAGGAAAAGTTTGAACGCTCTAAACCGCACGTCAACATCGGCACGATTGGCCACGTTGACCACGGCAAGACGACACTGACGGCTGCGATCACCAAGTATTTTGGTGATTTCAAGGCGTATGATCAGATTGACGGCGCGCCGGAAGAGAAAGCACGTGGTATCACGATCTCGACCGCCCACGTTGAGTATGAGACCGACGCGCGTCACTACGCCCATGTCGACTGCCCCGGCCACGCTGACTATGTGAA